>CAYULK010000120.1:0-9094 GCA_964445625.1 uncultured Calditrichota bacterium | reverse complement strand
ATCACTGGATGAGGAAAAATGTGAAAATCATGTGAACAACCCGTCGCAGAATTTTTAGTTCTTCGATATCTGTGGCGCCGACAACCAATCCGCAATTTTTATTTTTATTCCATTCCTGTACTTTTTTTGCCACATATTGATGAAGCGGCTCAGTACCAATTTGCAAATGCTGAAAATCTGAAGCCCCCCTGTTTGAAGTCAGGGCAAGCACAAATGAACCTTTTTCAGGATCTGTAAAAAAAGGCTGTAATGAATCTTGCCCCATATATGGGTTCAACGTAACAGCATCTGCACCTAAATTTTCAAAATAGGCCTTGGCATATTTTTTTGCCGTATTGTCAATATCCCCGCGTTTTCCATCAAGTATCAGGATAACATCTTTTGGTATAATCGATGATAAATTCTGCAACGCCTCCAGCCCGTTTTGCCCCTCACATTCATAAAATGCAAGATTTGCTTTATAGGCAACAACTGAATCTTTTGTGGCTTCTACAATCTCACGAATAAAGAGATCAATCGGATTTTTTTCATATTTCAAATAGGACGGAATTTTATCCATATCAGGATCCAGACCAACACAAAGAAAAGAAGCCTTTTTGGAAATCAGCCAGTTGACACGTTCATTAAAAGATAGATTGACTTTCATATCCTAATCCCTTTACTCCTGTTTGCTGATAAATGCGGAACAAGACAGATCACTCGTGACATTGACCGTAGTTCTCGACATATCCAGAAACCTTTCTACGCCTAAAATTAGTGCAATACCTTCCAGAGGGATTCCGATGCTCTCCAGAACGAGAGTAAGCATAATAATTCCAACCTGCGGCGCACCTGCAGTTCCTATCGATGCCAGTGTTGCTGTCAGAATGATAGTTAATTGATCTATCATTGTCAAATCCATACTGTAGACATTGGCAATAAATATTGCCGAGACACCCTGAAAAATTGCCGTACCATCCATATTAATTGTCGATCCCAGCGGAAGAACAAAACTGGCGATTTCCGGTTTAATCTTCAGATTCTTCTCAGCACATTCCATGGTCACAGGGAGAGTGGCGGAACTGGAACTGCTTGAAAATGCAACCAGTAATGCGGGAATGATGCCCACCCAAAATTCCTTAACCGACAGATTTGAAAAGAATTGTATTATCAGACTATTAAAAAGCAGGGCATGAATGATCAAAGCGAATATTGTAGTCAAAAAATAGCTGAATAATGTGAGAATAATTTCGCTGCCATATTGGGCAATAACAAATGCTATAAGTGCAAACACACCATAGGGAGCCAACTTCATAATCATGTGAACAATTGAAATCGTGACATCTGTGACACCTTCAAAAAACAGCAATACCGCATCCCGGCGATTATCCTGTACGAATGTGAGGGCAATACCACTCATCAGTGCAAAGAAGATGATTTGTAACATTCGGCCATCAGCCATTGCCCGTGCGGGATTTTCCGGGATAATATCAAGCAAAATGTCAATTATTGAAGGGTTGTCATGTGCGTTAATGACTTTTTCCCGGGCGGTCTGTTCATAACTGCTGTTAAGTGCAGATTTTATATCCTCAGGTATCGAATCTCCCGGATTGATAATATTGGCCATTGTCAGGCCGATAGTAATTGCCAGAGCCGTAGAAACGATATAAAAAGAAAGGGTTTTTATCCCGATACGACCCAGTTTTTTTATGTCATTCAAACCCGCAGTTCCGACAAGCAATGATGCAAACACCAGCGGTACAACAATCATTTTTATCAACCGGATAAAAATTTTACCAACCGGATAAAAAACTGTAATTACATCACCAGATAAAATTCCGGCGATAATGCCCAGGCCCAGACCAAGAAAAATCCGTGTGTATATTTTTAGATCAGTATAATTAAAAATCTGAAAAAGAGTAATAAAAATAAGGACGAAAGTTAATATCCGGAAAAAGATGTTTTCAGGATTCTCCTTTAGTAAGTTCACAAAAAAAATTGTGAGACTAAAAGAAAATAAGAGAAGAAAGAATTTTAAAATTTTATTCGGATTATTATAGAATGTCATTTTTACCTATACAAAACATTTTCAATCGCTTGCTTATTCCGTTTCGTTTAATACCGCCCTGATTAATTCACAAATATAGTAGGAACTATAAGTAGGCAATAGGCGATTGGCGATAAGCTATGGCCTATCGCCTATTGTTCATGAGTTCCCAATTACTATTTACATCTTCTTTAACTCTGTGTCTTTTGCAAGAAATTCATTATCCAGGCTAGGTGTACTCATCCCAGCTTTTTACTTTGAGCTCCTCGACCCCATGGGAGTGTAGTGCTTTTACAAATCTTTTAGCCAGCTGCAAGTTCGTAATAAGCGGTATATTGTGATCAACAGCTTTTCTGCGTATTAAATACCCATTGGTCAATTCTGTTCTTTCAGCATTCTTGGGAATATTAATTACAAGATCAATCTTTCCTTCTGCCAGATAGGTTATGGCATTCGGCTCCTTATCTTCAAGTGGCCAGTGTAATGTCTGTACTTTAATATCATTCTCGCGCATATATTTGGCTGTACCACCGGTAGCATAAAACTGATAACCGAGATCTGCCAGGATTTTGGTTTCTTCGATAAATCCTGCCTTATTACGTAATGATCCTGTAGATAATAAAATTGATTTCTCCGGAATCTGAAATCCAATCGATAACAGACTTTTTAAAAAGGCTTCATCAAAACTATCTCCGATACATGCAACTTCACCTGTTGAGGCCATTTCGACACCTAATACAGGATCTGATCCTTTTAAACGTGTAAACGAAAACTGTGGTGATTTTACACCCACATAATCCAGATCGAAGGAAGAAATTTCAGATTTTGATATTTTCTTACCCATTATTGCCCGCGTCGCTATATCGATCAAATTGTTCTTTGTTACCTTTGATACAAATGGGAAACTGCGGGATGCGCGTAAATTGCACTCGATGACCTTAACGTCATTATCTTTGGCAATAAATTGCATATTAAAAGGACCTGTAATTTGAAGAACCTCTGCCACCTGCCGGCCAATATGTTTTACCCGACGCATCGTTTCAAGATAGGTTCTTTGTGGTGGATACACCATGGTTGCATCACCGGAATGCACGCCGGCGTTCTCCACATGTTCCGAAATAGCATAGCAGATTACTTCTCCTCCAATTGCCACCGCATCAATTTCCAATTCCCGGGCATCGGTAATAAATTTACTGATCACAACCGGATGCTCCTTATTTATTTCAGCCGCCTGTTCCAGAAATGCTTTTAACTGCACAGAAGACTGAACCACGTTCATGGCTGCACCACTCAGGACATAACTGGGCCTGATCAAAACCGGATACCCCACTCGTTCTGCAAAATCGCCGGCTTCCGCCAGATCGGTAAACTCGCGCCACTCCGGCTGATCCACTTGCAGATTATCCAGGATCTGTGAGAATTTAAATCGGTTTTCTGCATTATCAATTTGTTCGGCCGAAGTTCCCAAAATGGGAACTTTCGCATTATTTAATTTTACAGCGAGATTATTGGCTACCTGACCACCCATGGACAAAATGATACCATCCGGATATTCTTTTTCGTAGATATCCAGAACTCTTTCAAAACTAATTTCCTCAAAATAAAGCTTATCACAAATATCATAATCCGTGCTGACGGTCTCCGGATTACAATTAATCATAATGGTGTTGTACTCCAGTTTATTTAATGCCAGCACTGATGTGACACAGCACCAGTCAAATTCAACCGAAGAGCCTATGCGATACGGACCGCCACCTAAAACAACAATCTGATTTTTTGTGTCGAAACTGAGATCATCCTCTACAGCATGATAGGTCATGTAAAGATAATTCGTACGGGCAGGATATTCTGCGGCAAGGGTATCAATCTGTTTCACTCTGGGGACAATATGCAACGATTTTCTTTTATCACGTATCTCCATTTCAGTAGATTTTACAAGCCTGGCAATCTGCCGGTCTGAGAATCCGCTCTTTTTTACTCTCTCCAGCAATTCTTTATCAAGGGTATCAACAGAACTTTTCTCCAGTATTTTTTTCAGCTTGATGATATTGGACATTTTGCTCAGAAACCATTTATCTATCCGGGATAGTTCATATATTTTTTCCAAACTGTACCCCTTATCAAGTCCCGCGCTGACTGCGAACAAACGTTTATCAGTTGGTACGGCAATAGAATTATCCAGATTATCGAATTTCAACTCATTATTTGTAAATCCTTCCAGACCAATATCAAGCATCCGGATTGCTTTCTGCAGCGCTTCTTCAAAACTGCGTCCAATCGACATTACTTCACCGACCGATTTCATTTCCGATCCCAGTTCCGTACTGACCTGTGTAAATTTCTGCAGATCCCAGCGTGGAAACTTGACTACGATATAATCCAGTGCCGGTTCGAAACAAGCGGAAGTTACTTCAGTAATAATGTTTTCGACCTCATTTAAAGCGTATCCCAGAGCCAGTTTCGTTGCGATAAAAGCGAGCGGATACCCACTGGCTTTTGATGCCAGTGCGGAACTGCGACTCAGACGCGCATTTACTTCAATAATCCGGTAATCGTCGGAATTCGGGTCAAGTGCGTACTGAATATTGCATTCACCAATAATTCCCAGATGCCGGATCAACCCGATACCAATAGATCTCAATTTAAAGTTTTCGGTTGCTGTGAGGGTTTGTACCGGAGCTACCACGATGCTATCACCGGTATGAATACCCATCGGATCCACATTTTCCATGGAACAGATTGTTATACAATTATCATGAACATCCCTGACAATCTCATATTCCACTTCTTTCCAGCCATAAAGCGATTCTTCAATCAGGATCTGATTGGTAAATGCAAAGGCTCTTTCCGCCTTTTTCCTTAGGTCCTTTTCATTTTCAACAATACCTGATCCCAGACCGCCCAGCGCATATGCGATTCGCAACATTACGGGAAAGCCGATTTTGTTTGCAGCCGCAACTGCTTCATCCGGGTTGGTGGCAATTTCATTCACCGGAACTTTATATCCAACTTCCGTTGTTTTTTGGGTAAATAAAGCACGATCTTCGGTATTTTCAATTGCTGCTACCGGGGTACCCAGCACCTTAACATTATATTTCTCGAGAATGCCCTGCCTGTGTAACTGAACACCGACATTTAATGCTGTTTGGCCGCCAAATCCGAGCAGAATGCCATCAGGCTTTTCTTTGGCAATTATTTTTTCTACAAAATCCACTCTTACCGGAAGAAAATAAATTTTATCGGCAAGATCTTCTGATGTTTGTATCGTCGCAATATTTGGATTTATCAGAACCGTATGAATGCTATCTTCCTTTAATGCCTTGATAGCCTGACTTCCTGAATAATCAAACTCGCCGGCCTGACCAATCTGAAGTGCTCCTGACCCAAGGATTAATACTTTTTTAGGATGAATCTTTTTTATCATTTTTTCCTCAATCATTTTCCATATAAAAGCAGAACAACTGTAATTTGTAATTAGGAACTTGGAATTTAGGAACATAAATAGTTAGGAATTAGAAGTAGGGAGTCGGCAGTGATGACTGTTCAGTGGGTTATTCTAATTACCAATTCCTAATTCCTAATTACAGTTTCAAGATTCCAAGTTACAAAATCATTCTACCTCATTGCCCGTATCAGAATATCAAATACAAATTCCGTATCATCCGGACCCGGTGAGGCCTCAGGATGAAATTGCGCTCCAAATAACGGCTTTGAAATATGTAACAGACCTTCATTTGTGCCATCATTATCATTGTAAAACCATTCCCGCCAATCCTCGGGTAGGGTTTTACTCTCTATGGCATATCCATGATTTTGTGTAGTTATATAACAGCGTTTGGTTCCCATTTCTGAACAGGGTTGATTTTGACTCCTGTGGCCATATTTCAGTTTATATGTATTCGCCCCGGCTGCAAGTCCCATAATCTGGGATCCTAAACATATTCCCAGAACCGGAATATTCTCTTTCATTAGTCTCTTTACATTTTCAACCGTTTCCGGACACATCCTTGGATCCCCCGGACCGTTTGATATTACCACACCATCAGCCTTGATTTTTAGGAAGTCGTAATTCCAGGGCACCCTGATGACTGAAATGTCCCTGCGCAAAAAGGATTGAATAATATTATTTTTGACACCACAATCCACGACTACAATCTTTTTTTTACCTTTCGGATATTCTACAGGCTCATCAATACTCACTTCGGCCACCAGATTGCGAAGATTTGGATCATCAAATTCAGTGTCAGTTATTTGCGGATCACATAAATTTCCGAGCAATGTACCCTGCTCTCGTAACTTTTTTGTCAGAGCCCGCGTGTCAATTCCGGTAATAGCCGGTATATTCTGTGATTGCAGCCAGTCGGCCAGGGTACGTACAGCACTCCAGTGATGTGCATCATCAGAATATTCAGTTACGATCAGTCCGGAAACCTGTATCTTTTCAGACTCAAAGTTCTTTAACAGCCCAGCGCTGCGTTCATCATCCGGTACACCATAATTACCTATCAATGGATAGGTTAAAACCAGTATCTGCCCGCAGTACGATGGATCGGTCAATGCTTCCGGATAGCCAACCATCCCGGTATAAAAGACAACTTCGCCCTTAGCCGGCAAATCAGCACCAAATACCTGGCCGATATATTCAGTACCGTCCTGCAATACAATTTTTTGTTTTTTGTTATTCATTGTTGCTATACCACTCCCGTGCTGTATTTTGCCTCTTGTTTGTTGCTTTAGATTGAAGATCAGGCAGTCAAGGTAATCAACCCGGATATATATTTGGATTTTTACATCGAGGTTTGGTAAAATTAGAGTATTATTAAAATAAATGAAATACTTTTTTGAGTATTTTTCCTAAATTATGCTATTACCGCCAAAAACTTTGTTATTTCCAACGGATCGCCGGGGCGATTAGCAAAATTTTTCTCTTAGAGAAAACATATCGCAAAGATGCAACGATTTTATGGCACGCTGATTCTCGCGGATTTTTATAATATCTTTTTTAATTCGTAAAAATCCGTGTAATCCGTGTTTGCCCGCCTTTGGCTCGGGATAAAAGTTTTTTAGGCACTTTAGATCACTTATAACTTTAGTCACTTGCTGCTTATAGCGTTATAAATTAATCAAGTTTTTCAAATAATTGCTGAGATATATAAAATGATACGATACTTTTTACCACTTTTAACTTTTTTTATGCTCACCGGCCTGATTAAGGCACAGAATCAAAAACAGATAAGCACTGAAATAATCCGCAGAGCCCTTGAAGATCAACATGGCTATAAATGGCTTGAGGAATTATGCGATTTGGGACCAAGACTAAGTGGTTACCCGAATTCACTCAAGGCAATTGAATGGGCCCAATCAGTGATGCACAAAGCGGATTTTGATTCTGTCTGGCTGCAGCCGGTAATGGTACCCTATTGGGAAAGAGGCAATATTGAAACCGCCAGAATAATTTCTGAGGGAAAATTTTTTAATAAAAATCTCAATATTGCCGCACTTGGCGGAAGTATCGGAACAGAGGAAGAAGGTATTTCCGGAATGATTGTCAAATTAGATTCATTCTCATATATCAACCGGGAAAATATTGATGCCAAAGGAAAAATTGTATTTTATAATGAACCCTTTGATCAGGGTATGGTCAATCCGTTTGCGGCATATGGCAAAGCAGTTAAGCAGCGCACCAGAGGTGCAATTGAAGCAGCAAAAAGAGGTGCTGTCGGGATCATCGTTCGTTCTGTCACATCACTAAATGACAATGTCCCGCACACCGGTATTATGTATTATCAGGACAGTATTCCTAAGATACCTGCTGTAGCTATTGGCACACAGGATGCAAAATTATTGAGTCTTGCTTTAGAATTACGAGGGAATTTAGAGGTACAGATGAAGTTGTCCTGCATCAATCATGACAGTACGCTTTCATATAATGTGATCGGAGAAATTTACGGGAGGGAACGGCCGGAGGAGATAATTGTTGTTGGTGGACATTTAGACGCATGGGACAAGGGGCACGGTGCGCATGACGATGGCGCTGGTTGTATTCAGGCCATAGAGGTTCTTGATCTCATTAAAAGATTAGGTCTGAAACCCAGACGGACTATTCGCTGTGTTCTTTTCATGGATGAGGAACAACACCAGAGTGGCGCACATGCATATGGTGCCCGGGTGGATTCAATGAACCAGAAACACGTCGCGGCAATCGAGTCAGATCGCGGTGGATTTATGCCCCGGGGATTTTATGTTGATGCCGATTCGACAATAATAGAGAGAATGCAAGCATGGCTTCCTAGCCTGAAACCCAGCGGAATTGAATGGATCCGGAAAGGCGGAAGCGGCGCGGACATATCAAAAATTAAAAATGCAGATGCTTTAATCGGATTTGTACCTGACATTCAACGGTATTTTGATTATCACCACTCGGCAAATGATACCTTTGATAAAGTTCATCCGCGGGAGTTGGAATTTGGATCTGCAGCTATAGCAATTTTAACATGGTTGTTGAGCGAGGAAGATATATTTGATATCAATTAATAAGCTATTGACATTTTTTAAGGTTATTGTTTTGAAAATGCTAATATCAAGTTTATAGGCTTGATATATGATAAGACTTTGAAATAAGTTCAGAGTGACATGACTGTCATCCCGAGCTCGGTTCGGGATCTGTAGGGCTTAATAACTACTGCCGTTATCCTGAATAATTCATTTCCCGGAAAGATGCAACGATATTTATGGCACGCGGATCACACAGATAAAGCTGATTCTCGCGGATTCTTAATATAATTATTTTAATTCGTGGAAATTCGTGGACTTTTTTTTGTTTGCAGGCCTGTGCTGCGCTGTGAATAGATCAGGTTAGACGCTTGAAGATATAAAAAAAGGCTGCTACGTAAGAGTAACAGCCTTGTATTAATTTTTCTTTACTAATCAATTACCTGAACATCGCTTTGATTGCGCCCCAGGTTCGGTAAATCCCGGAAATATTTGGATTCACTATCAAAGACAGGGTTTCTTCTATTGTCGAGTTATCACCACTAGTAGCCCGTATTTTATAGAAAAAAGTCTGAC
>CAYULK010000119.1:0-9113 GCA_964445625.1 uncultured Calditrichota bacterium | reverse complement strand
TTTTCTTCGTGATCTTCGTGTGACCGTCGTGTTCTTCGTGATACTTAAATAATTTAATTGCAGCATTGCTGCGCTATGTATTAAACAAGTTCTTTAAAACCCAAATCTAATAAACCAGATGTTTATCAAACCAGCTCTCGGTTAAGTCAAGAACTGTTTCAAATTGAGCAGGCCTGCTATCCATCGGATGGGTTATGTTAAATGTGTGTGATCCATTTTCGATAATTTCCATTTGTTTTTCCGGGGATAAAAGATTTTCAAAAATCTGCCGGGCCTCAGCTAGCGGAACAGCTTCATCCTGATCGCTATGTATTACCAGGACAGGAATCTCGATTTTGGAAGCTGCAACAAGAATATCTAAATCTTTCAGGTTATTATCAATATCATCTATCAGGATCCGATTCAAGCGCATAATCTGCCTGGTTCTTTTGTTCTCGATTTCAATATAACCCTGTTTCTTCCATGATGAAATTTCCGCGGCCCCATATCTGTTTACCCTGGCTATTGATGACCAGGTAACCAATGCCGAAATGTTCGGGTTGCGGTAGCAATATAAAATTGCCACGCCGCCCCCCCGGCTATGCCCTAGCATGCCAATCTTTTCAGTATCAATGATTCCGTTTCCCAGTTTTTTGTCTTTGATGGCCTGATATACTGTATCAAGATCAGATATTTCATGCGAATAGTTATTGTCAGCAAATTTATCCAGTTCTGTAAAATTGAATGGATCGGAACCAACACCATTACGTGAAAAATTAAAGCATATGGTCACGTAACCGGCATCGGCCAGAATCTCGGAAAGGTATGGAAAAAATCCCCAGTCTTTAAAGCCTTTAAATCCGTGACAGATTATAATCGCCGGCACATCACGTGAATCTTCCCGGTATCTTAGATCACCCCGAATATATTCGTTTGATTTATTAATCAGAGTAAAGCTTTTTCGTAACATGAGATTGGTAAAACCTCCAGTTATTTATACCGACCTAAATTTGGCATTAGTTAATATTAATATAATATAGAGGAAAACATAAAAGTAATTAAATTGTGGATTAAAGAAGTAAATTTAAAGTTCACGTACATACTCAATCAGGCGCTCTGTTTCGGTTTCATTAAAATCTGGAAATGGCGGCATCTCTCTAAATCCTTTGACAATTATCTTTTTTGTATCTTCCTGCGAAAGTTTGCTGTTCCTGATATCCGGATAGGCAGCAACACCTTCCCCGGAAGAACCATGGCATTTGACACAATTCGCTTGAAACAGCATTTCACCGTTTATATATGCATCATCACCATGAATACCGTAAAACCTCATTCCGGAACAGCAGTAAAATAATAGCAAAAAATACAAGCCGGGTATTCATAAAGAAATGTTTTATATAATTGTGCCTACTTTACGAAATTTAGTAAACCAGAGCAAGTAGGATTATTTAAACTCCTTCAGTGCGTGTAGTAATTCAGTGGCATGCTCTTTTACTTTTACCTTTGGATATACGTGTACAATCTTACCATCCGGATCGATGAGAAAGGTAGAGCGATGAATGCCCAGAAATGTTTTACCATACATAGATTTTTCTTTCCAGATGCCATATGATTCACAAACAGATCCATTTTCATCACTGAGTAATGTAAAAGGCAAATCATACTTTTCTACAAATTTCATATGACGCGCAATGCTGTCCTTGCTAACACCCAGAATTACAACATCAAGTTTATTAAAGGCCGGAAAGTCATTACGAAAATTACACGCTTCCGTGGTACAGCCCGGGGTCATATCCCTGGGATAAAAATAGAGCACAACCCATTTTCCTTTATAGTCTGATAATTGATGATTATTTCCATGTTGGTCGGGCAACGAAAAATCCGGCGCCGTATTTCCTTGTTTTAACATTTTTATCTCCTTTATCTGTCAAGAAATTTTTATGACATAATTAATGTTAATCGCGGCAAATTCATTCCCGGAATTTGCAGAAAGGAAAAATATTTTTTATATGTTGTAAAAAGTAGTTACAGATGATTAAATTTGTATTCAAGCTGTTTTTCTTCTATCCGTTTTGAATATTTTACTTTGTCTGATGTATTATATAGAAAATATACAACGCAACTTTTATGGTAGATTGTCGTCGTATAAAAGTGCTCTTACCAAAGCAACTAAAATCTCAACCTAAAGCAAGGAGTATGAAAATGGAAGAAACAACCTCCAATGGGGAGAAAATGTCCGTACTAAACAAAATGATCAATGTTTTTACAAATCCGGCAAAAGTATTTGCTTCTTTAGATTCTTATAAGGACTGGTTGATTCCGATACTGGTTATTATTGTTGTTGCGACGGGTCGGCAGTTGGTTATGCAGGATCTTGAAATTGATGCAGTTAAGGAACGAATTACGCGAAACGAACAAATACCAGAGGAGCAAAAAACAGCGATATTAGAGAAAATTGACCAAGATTCGCAAGGCACATTTTCTATTATTAAATCGATTGGCGGTATCGTAATTATGACCTTTTTGTTTGCTGCCATAGTTGCGGGTCTGTATTTTTTTACCGGAAATATCATATTTGGAGGAAGCACCAGCTATGCAAATATGCTCTCAGTATACGCGCTGGGATCTTTGATCTTTATACCAGAGCATATTGTAAAAACGGCTCTGGCATTGTCCAAGGGCTCGACAACGGTTTATACCAGTCTGGCAATTTTGCTTGATCCGGCAGAGTCATCAACACTCTTCTTTACCCTGGCTAATGCGATAGATGTTTTTTCTCTTTGGAAACTGGCCGTATGGGCAATTGGATTTGGTATTGTATATAAGTTTAATCAGACAAAATCCTGGATTGCTGTTGGTTTTTGGTATCTTGTCGGCATTTTTGTGTTTTATGGTCTGAATACCTTGACGGGTGGAATGCTCGGCTGATTATTTAAATAAAAACAAACATTTTTTTGATTTTTCCGTACACGAAGTGGGTTTTAATTTTGACCCACTTTGTATACTAAAGAGTTCGAACATTTATTAATCAAGGAGATCTTCTAATGAGCAGGTTTGTTACTACCCTGATTCTCTTCCTGTCTTTAATTGTTGGTGCCCATGCCCAGACAACCGGGTTATCGTTGAAGGAATGTATTCAAATCGCATTTAAGGGAAATTCGGCAATAAGAATAAACCGAAACCTCAATGCAAGTTATGATGAGGATATTGCCGGTTCCTATTCAGGGATTCTGCCATCGATCAATTTAACGGCAAGCTCAGGTAAAATAGACGCCGGAGAAAGGGAGATCGAACAGGATGTACCGATTGGGGTTAATCCGGATAGCAGTTACATATATGGTCGTCGTGTTGTTGTTCAGCCCGGGTATAACACGGAATTCAATAACCTTGGGATTAGTATTAATCAGAATGTTTTTGATGGGGGTGAGTGGTGGAATGCGATTTCTTATGCAAAATCCCAAAAAGAAGTATCAGATAGAACCCTACACTCAACAATAAATAATACCATCCTGGATGTTCAGCAAAAGTTTTATGATCTTTTAAAAGCGGAAAAATTATTGGAAGTAAATGTGCTGGCCGTACAAAGAAGCCAGGACCAGTTAGATAAAACGCAAAAAATGTTTGAACTGGGCGCTGTGGCAAAAGTTGATGTCTATCGTAGTCGGGTGAATTTAGGAAACGATAAAATCAATATGTTATTACAAAAAAATGCCATAACGCTTGCCAAAAACAATTTAAATCTTGCCATGGGCCGAGATCCAAGTACACCGATCAAGATCACCACGGCTGGCTTAGAAATTCGTTCGCAATATTCTGATAGCGATGATTATATTGCACAGGGCCTGGAGAAGAATCCGGAAATCAGAAAGAATGAAGCAGAAGTGAGCAGTCTGTCTTTACAGACATCACGCTCTTATGGTGTTTTGTGGCCGGCGCTCGGATTGTTCTTTAATTACAACCGTTCCAATGAAGGAATTGAACGTGTTTATAGCGGCTGGGCCAAGAACTGGAATCTAAATTATGGGGTTTCACTGAGATTCAATGTTTTTAATGGTTTACAGGATAAGGTACGTATTCAAAAATCCAAGCTGGCGGAACGTAACGCCATGGAAAGATATGAAGAAAGCAAGCGAAATATAAGGGCAACGGTTGCTCAATATATAAACGACTTCAACTCGTATCTTGAAATTATTGAAATTAATGAAGGGAACCTTGAAGCAGCGAAGGAAGAATACCGGCTAGCAGAGGAAAGATATCGGATTGGATCAGGAACCCAGCTGGAGGTACGTGAAGCACAGGTAAATCTGACCGGCGCGGAAGAAACCCTGGTCAGGGCAAAATATAGTGCTTTGGTTACACAGGCTCAGTTGGACAATGCACTTGGTATAATTTACGTGGAAGCTGAGGAGAAAAATTAATGAAAAAGATAATTATAATAGTCGTAGTTGTTGTTGCAATCACGGCCATAATTATTGCTAATATTCTTAAAAAAGAATCCGGCTTAGAAGTAGATGTGCAGAAAATTGAACGCGGTGTCGTGATACAAAAAGTTACCGGCTCCGGTCAAATCAGACCGGAAGTACAGGTCAAGGTAAGTGCGAATGTCGCCGGTAAAATTATTAAGTTATATGCCCAGGAAGGCGATCCGGTTAAACAAGGACAACTTCTGGTCGAACTTGATCCGGAACAGTTCAAGGCTGCTGTGGCACGAGCCAGATCTAGTCTCTTATCGGCAAAAGCCAATGAAAAAAAATTACGCAGCGAACTAAACCGGGCAGAGGATTTAAAAGACCAGGGATTAATGTCTGCTGCAGAATATGAAGCGACAGAAGCATCTTATGAGGCTGCAGAAAGTAATACTGATCAGGCGGAGGCGGCTGTTACCGAAGCACTTGATCAACTTTCAAAAACAAGGTTACATGCGGATATGGATGGCATCGTTACCCAGCTGAACAAAGAGAAGGGGGAAATTGCCCTTGGTGCCCAGTTTCAGGAAGATGTCATTATGGTCGTCGCCGATCTTTTAAAAATGGAAGCGGCTATCGAAGTTGATGAAAATGATGTAATCGATGTTTCTGTGGGCGATACAGCTGACATCGAAATTGATGCATTTGTAGATACAACATTTAAGGGAAAAGTAACCCAGATAGCCAATACAGCGACCATCAAGGGTCTGGGAACACAGGATCAGGTTACAAATTTTGAGGTTACGGTTGCTTTGCTGAATTATAATGAAAGATTCCGGCCGGGTATGAGCACAACGGTAGATGTAATCACGGATACACGCAACCAAGTAGTCAAAGTTCCCATACAGGCCGTGACGGTTCGGGAAAAGGCTAAGTTGGAAAAAAAGTCAGATGTGGAAGATCATGAAGAAAATTCTGAGGAAAAAAGGATATATTCTGATAAATCTAAAAAACAAATGACAGAAGTCGTTTTTTGTATTGAAGATAATCGGGCCGTAGCCCGTCCCGTAAAACTGGGTATATCTGACGACACTCATTATGAAGTATTATCCGGACTGGAAGAAGATGATCTGGTAGTTACCGGACCCTTTCGCCTCCTTAGCAAAACCCTGAAAGACGGTGATCTGGTGGAATATAAAGAACCAAAGAAGGATGAAGATGATGCTAATTGATATCAAAAAGTTAACAAAAGTGTATCAGCTGGGAGATATTGAAGTCCCGGCACTCAGAGGAATTGATCTGGAAATAGAAGCAAATGAGTATGTCTCAATCATGGGACCATCCGGATCCGGCAAATCAACATTGATGAATATTATCGGTTGTCTTGACGTCTCGACCGAGGGCACATATGTACTAAACGGAAATGATGTAAGCACAATGATAGATGATGAACTTGCTGAAATCAGAAACCGGCAAATCGGTTTTGTTTTCCAGACATTCAATCTATTGCCCCGGGCAGACGCCTTACATAATGTGGAACTCCCTTTGATTTACAGTGGAATTAGCAGAGCAGCCAGGCGCAAAATGGCTGAAGAAACACTAGACAGGGTTGGGCTGGGTGACAGAATTCATCATAAGCCAAATGAACTGTCAGGCGGTCAACGGCAGCGCGTTGCAATTGCCCGGGCTTTGATAAATAATCCGGCAATCATTTTGGCCGATGAACCGACCGGAAACCTTGACTCCAATACCGGTGAAGAAATCATGGAAATATTTGAGCAACTTCACAAAGCCGGTAATACGATCATCCTGATTACACACGAGGAGTATATTGCAAATCATAGCCAGCGGGCCATCCGGCTCTGGGATGGTCATATTCAATCAGATGAAAAAATGAACTAAAAGACCTATGTTAAATCGTTTTGCCATAGTGGGCGAGTTTATCGCCATGGCCTGGACAGCCCTGAGAACACATAAACTAAGATCTGTACTTACAACGCTCGGTATTCTGATTGGTGTAACCACAATCATTACAATATTTACAACAATCCAGGGAATCGATGAATATGTCATGGGTCAGCTGTCCAACATCGGATCATCTACCGTTTATATTCAGAAGTGGCCCTGGGTGCAGCGTGGTGATATGTGGAAATACCGCAATCGCAAAGAAATTACATATAAGGAATATATAGCATTAAAGAAAAATTCTGAAATAACAGAATATATTTCACCCCAGGTATTTTCCATGAAAACAGTGAAATATAAAAATGAAGCATACGAACGCGTATTTGTCGTGGGTACGAGCGATGAATACAAGGATACGGATAATATCAGTCCGGCAACAGGACGATTTTTAACGGAAATGGATGTCTACCGGAATCATAAAGTTTGTGTCATTGGTAGTGAAATTGCAGAGAATTTATTCAAAGATGAAAATCCACTGGGCAAGAGAATAAAAATCGGTGCAAATAAATTCAGTGTTATTGGCGTAAATGAAAAGCGTGGCAAGGTGTTTGGCCAAAGCATGGACAATTTTATTATCGTACCCTATGGAACGCTCTCGGGAGTTTTTAGTGGTCATCGCGGTATGCGTATTGCCATTACCGTTACAGATGTTAATAAAATTGATGATATGAAAGATGAGGTGCGTGGCATCATGCGCAGAGTGCGCAAAGTAGCACCGGGCGATGAAGATGATTTTGCATTAAATCAACAGGACACATTGACAGATGCCTATAAAGCTCTAACCGGAACATTGTTTGCTATCGTCTTTTTTATTGGTGGAATATCACTCGTTGTCGGAGGAATCGGTATAACCAACATCATGTTGGTTAGCGTAACTGAAAGAACGCGTGAAATTGGTATTAGAAAAGCCATCGGGGCAAAAAGAAAGCATATATTAATTCAATTTATTATTGAGTCCATTTCTATTGCTTCGATCGGAGGAATCATAGGCATTGTGCTTGGCTATATCGGTGGAACCGTAGTACTCTCACAAATGTCGCTATCCACCGGTGTCCGCCTGAGTTCAATTTTTGTTGGCTATGGATTCTCATCAGTTATTGGTGTTGTGGCCGGTTTGTATCCGGCATGGAAGGCAGCCCGAATGAATCCAATTGATGCCCTGCATTTTGATTAGGAAGTAAATATGTTCTTTTGGGAAAATATAGTTGTTGCCTGGATACAACTCAAATCCAGCAAACTCAGATCAATTTTAACCACGCTAGGTATAACGATTGGTATAGCCACGGTAATTTTTATCGTAGCTATTTTGGAAGGCTATACGCTCAGCATAACAAAAGAATTGAATATGCTGGGCGCCAATGTATTTCAGGTAGAAAAATATGATCGTGATGCAGGGATTCAGGTAGGACATCGCAACAGAGAGAGAAGGAAAGACCTGCTTCGCGAATATTCAAAAGAGATCCGGGAAAGATGTGATGCGGTAAAGTTCGTGGGTGCAGAGGTGTGGTATTTTAATCTTTCATTCCGTTACAAAGACCGCAAAACAAATCCCACTTTTTATTTAGCCGGCGGAGAACCGGAGTTTTTTGATAATAATGCGGAACCTGTCGGCACCGGGCGGGCTATAATTAGAAGCGATGTGGAATCCGGTGCCCGGGTCGCTGTAATCGGGCAGGATATCGTAGAAGACCTGTTTCCATATGAAGATCCGCTTGGCAAATATATAAAAATTTCAGGCACAAAATTTAAGGTTATCGGTACGATTGATCGCCGTGGAGCTACCACATTCGGACAAAGCCGTGATAACCGGGCAGTTATTCCGATAACCGCATTTGAGGGACTTTATGGTAAACACAGATCGGTATATTTAACAGTTCAATCAATCAGCCTTGAGAGACTTGAGGAAGCAAAAGCACAGGTGGTTGGTGTCCTCCGGCAGGTGCGAAAAATCCCACCCGGAAAACCAAACGATTTTGGTATGTGGAGTAATGATTCTCTGGTTGAATCTTTTCAAAATACAGCCGGCATGGTTCAGTTTGGTGCGATCCTGATAGGCATGATCTCACTTCTGGTGGGCAGCATCGGCGTAATGAACATTATGCTGGTATCCGTAACCGAGCGAACACGTGAGATAGGCATTCGAAAGGCCATTGGCGCCAAAAGAAGGGCAATCCTCTTGCAGTTTTTGAATGAATCCATATTTCTCAGCCTGATTGGCGGTGTCCTGGGAATCTTACTGGGGTTTCTGCTTGCACTTATTGTTACCACATCATTTGATATGCCATTTGCTTTTCCATTATGGGCAGTGGTCTCATCATTTATCGTCACCTCGGTTGTTGGATTGTTTGCCGGTATCTATCCTGCGGCTAAAGCTTCGAAGCTGGATCCGATAGAAGCGCTACGATACGAATAATATTTCTTGCGTAAAACTCACATATTTTCATTGTATCAGTAAAAAGTATTTTGTATATTGCCGAATCAATAATCATTATTAATTTATAATTATTATCAAATGCCGCATATCGAGATAGATAAATTTATTACCGAATGTAAAAACAGACGGTTAAATGTTACGCTTCCGCGAATAGCTATTTATAAAACACTTTTAGGATATCAAGGCCATCCCAGCGCCGAGGACATATACCAAAAAGTAAAAGAAGAGCATCCTAATATTTCTCTGGCGACTGTATATAAAACCCTGGAGATGCTGGCAGAGAATGCGCTGATTGCCAAGGTTACTCCCTTGCATGCTGTCGCCCGTTA
>CAYULK010000118.1:0-9145 GCA_964445625.1 uncultured Calditrichota bacterium | reverse complement strand
GGGCGAGCCGACCGGGATGCAGATGGCAGTGGCGGAAAAGGGATTAATGGTAATACACTGTCGTGCCAACGGTGTCGCCGGCCATGCCGCGCGCGATACCGGGGAAAATGCCATTTATAAAGCTATGAAAGATGTGGAATGGTTCCGCAGTTATAAATTCCCACGAGTATCAAAAAGACTTGGCCCGGTTAAAATGACTGTCACTGGTATTAAGGCCGGAATTCAGCATAATATTATCCCGGATAGTTGCACTTATATGGTCGATATCCGTTCAACAGATGCCTACACTCATACGGAAATTCTAAATGCGCTAAAAGAAAACATTAATGCGGATATTGAACGGTGTTCCAACGATTTAAATCCATCCTCTGTTCCTGATGATCATATACTGGTGCAGGCCGCAAAAAAACTGGATATTCCAATATTTGCCTCCCCTACACTTTCTGATCAGGCATTGATATCCGCACCATCAGTCAAGATCGGACCGGGTAACTCGGAAAGGTCTCATACCGCAGATGAATTTATTTATCTGAAGGAGATTGAGCAGGGAATTGAAATTTATATTAAGCTGTTGGATTTTCTTTTGAGGTGAATCCGGATACTGGATGCTGGATACTGGATGCTCGATACTGGATTCTGAACACCTTTGGCCTGACATTCTTTTAATCTTTGTCACTTTGTTTCGCTGTAACTCAAACCACCCACCCCTAACCCCTCCCAGGAGGGGAATTAACTCTGTGCCTTTGTGCCTTTTCTTCGTCACTTTTTCAACACCTTAACAAGCGCTGAAATTACATGATCGATATGTTTTTTTGTTATGGTTAGAGGAGGGAGCAAACGAATGATATTGGTACCTGCGGGCAGCACAAGTATTCCTTCATCTTGCAATTTATCAATAAATGACTTTGCTTTAACTTTAAGTTCGATGGCAATCATTAAACCAATTTGCCGGATTTCTCTTACCAGATTTATGCTATAGTTGCTAAAATTATTCTTGAAGTATGTCCCCATATCAGCAGCGTTTTTTGCCAAATTATTATCTATTATATAATCTACTGCAGCCAGCGCGGCTGCCGCTGCCAGCGGATTTCCGCCAAAAGTTGTCCCATGCTTCCCTTTGGCCAGTATAACATCTGATTTGGTTAAAACCGCACCTATCGGGAATCCGCCACCGAGAGCCTTGGCCAGACAAAGGATGTCCGGTTGCAGTTCGTAATACTCACAGGCAAATAATTTTCCCGTACGCCCGAATCCGGTCTGCACTTCATCAATAATCAGTAAAATGTTATGATTATGACAATAGTTATTAACCTGGCTGATGTATGCTTTGTCGGCCGGATAAACCCCGCTTTCACCCTGGACCAGTTCCAAAAGCACAGCAGCAGTGTTTTTTGTAATTTTTTTAACCAGTTTATCAAAATTATTGTATGGGACGAATTCAAATCCCGGAATCAGCGGTTGAAAATCATCACGATATTTGGGATTATGAGTTGCACTTAACGATCCCATGGTTCTGCCATGAAAACTTTTCATTGCACAAATATAATCGGTTTTTCCGCTGGCCAGACGGGCAAACTTGAGTGCAGCTTCCACGCTTTCCGTACCGGAATTACATAAAAATACTTTTTCCAGACCATCCGGACTCACTTCAACCAATTTTTTAATGAGTCGTGCTCTTTGATCATTATAAAAAGATCCGGTACAGGTCAGTAATCTTTTCGATTGCTCAGATATGGCCTTGGCTACCGCCGGATTTGCATGTCCTACCCCGGCTACCCCCTGTCCTGATGTGCAATCGATGTATTTATTGCCATCGCTGTCCCAGACATATACATCTTCACCTTTAACCAGCTGAATTCCACGCTTGGCAAAAAGATCAACACTATGTATATCTTCAATTTGTTTAAGTTTATCCATGATCTGTATTACCTTGTTTCGGTTTTAATGATGAATAGCTTTTCCTGTCATTAATGGTCAAATATATTACCTGATCAATTCACAAACATAGGCCGCCACACTTAAGACGGGCAGGCAAAGACACTTCCAAAGGAGTGCCTTAGGCATAAGTCTCAAAGAGATAATCGCTTAGTTGTATTTGACATCTTATAATAGAGTATTTTAAATATATTTTTTAAGATACCGTAAATCTATGATTTTAACAACATTGAGTTAGTGGCCATGCTATTGAAGCTAAAAACTTTGATATTTTGGGATAATAATTCTCTAAGAAAATAATACAATCTGTATTATCAGCATATATAATCAATATTGCATTTCGTAACAATATTGTTTATAATTGTGATAGATTATGAAATAGTCCATAAATCAAATTCCGTTTTATTAATAAATATCCATAATTAGCATTCAGCCGGTTTTAATCTCGAAACTAATTATTATGCAAAAATCCAATATATGATTAAAAAATGCAATAGTTTGTCTTACCCTTGGACATTGGATTTGAGTATTGTCCCGAAGGGATACTTTTGGCAGATATTGGATGTTGAAAAGGGAAAGCACACCAGTTTTGGCGTAACCACCTAATGAATAGAATGTTAAAAAAATGAAGGGTTAAATTTTTAACAGAAGTACCAAACAAGTAGGAGGCACCTATGAAAAAGACTCTAAGACAATTTATAATCACAGTTTGTTTATTGTTACCCTTTACCCCGCTATATGCACAGGAGATGATCGGTTATATATACATTCCGGAAATAAAGGGACCGCTTAAAGGTGATTTTATTGAACTTCTGGGTTTTGAGCATCAGATTCATATTCCCTTCTCTGTAGAAGAAGGAAGAATTATCGGTAATCCCGTTGTGGCTCAGGTTCAACTTACCAAATATATCGATGAGACTACCCCGGCAATATTACAAGCCTATTATTCGGGTCAGATTTTTAATGAAATCAGCATTACCTTGTTTAAATATAATCCGGAAACACGTCGTATCGAACCAAACTATAAACTACTTCTGGAAATGGTACGTATAGCTGCAATAAATAATCAGCGTGAAGAGAACACAGATCGTAATATTGAAGTGATCTGGCTGACGGCCCAGCGGATCCGTTGGACCAGTATTTTAAATAATATTGAATATGATATTGACATTCAATCACGTGTTGCAAAACCACAAGCTTACAATCCCAATATTGGAAAGGTATATTTTTATGATGAAGGAGGTGTACTTATTGAAGGATCTGAAATAAAAGTAAAATACTCAAGCCGTATATCAAATTTTGATATTAGCAGCTATAATTTACTGGATGAAAGAGGCAACCCCACCAATCAGACTATCAACGAGGCATTCATGCTTCAGACGGAAATCGACCAGGTAAGTATAAAATTGATTGAGTATTTATATGAGATGAAACCGCTGAGTAAAATAAAACTTGCGCTCGAACATATTAATGATCTGGGGATTTTAGAGGAATATATGTGGTATGAATTTGAAGATGTTTTCCTTGTGTCGAATGCGGCTCAAACTCTACCGCTTGAAGATCAGCTAAATGGCAACTATCCCTTTATCGAAACAGTGACATTTGTACCCCGACTAATGACCTGGCAGCATATCTCAGGGGAGGGAGGCTCCTCCGGAAATCCAAACTATGCAGAATTTTTAATCGGTCAGAACCCTGATAATCCTGTCTCTGTAAATATCAGTAATTACCCGAATCCCTTTAATGCACAAACACGTATTGAATTTACACTTCCCACAAGTTTAGCTGGTGATCACCTGAGGATAGCAATTTATGATATCCGTGGACGCCTGATCAATAATCTTTTTGATGGTATTCCGCAATCACAGAACGGTTATGCTACATGGGATGGAACTGATTTAAACCGGAAACAAGTTTCTACCGGGCCATATTTTTTTATGGTAAAAACCGGTGAGAATGTGAAAACAGGCAAAATTGTTTACGTAAAATAGAGGAGATATAAAGAATAGCCGCATGAATTTGTTTAATTGTATTATCTGTGATTAAATATGTTTATCGCAAATGAATCATCTTGCGCACCTGAGAATATTCTTCTGTCTGAATTCGACAAAAATATACACCGCTGGACAAATTATTTGCACGAAACCGAATTTGATGGAATCCGACGCGTTTCTTTTCATCAAGCAGGGTCTGTATCTTCTGACCGGTTACATCGAAAACTTCAAGTATAACATTACCGGTTTTGGCAAGTGTAAATGAAATATTTGTTTCAGGATTAAACGGATTGGGATAATTTTGAAATAACTCAAACCTTTCTGCCACATCAATCGATCCGGATTTACCCTGATTAATTCCGGTCACCAGTTCGGGCGCAGCTATCGGATCAGCCCAATTTCCATTCATCATTATTTTCTGATTCGAAATAACTTTGCTGAATTTTCCATATTCGATAGTAAATCCTGCGCCAAATGTGGCCACCTTTGTATCCACAGGCATATAGAAATTACCAAGATAAGACCAGCTATTATCAGTTAATCCGGAGAATTCAATCAGACCAAAATATTCTTCGGCAACGGGATCATGCACATTTTCGTCTCCGCCCTTCCACCAGCCGTCATGATACTGAAAAACACAGCCACCCTGAATACCGGCATCTATCAACTCACGATACATCAACAGATTCCCACTAACCTGCTGTTCCAGTGTGTTTCCGCCATAACCATAATCCGGATTCGACACCCCCGGGGAAACAGATAATCCGAATTCAGTAATTATCATTGGCATAACCGGTGACCGGTTTTCTTTAAGAAACGAGAGGTATCCGGCGTATCCATGTGAACCGGTTATCGTGACCGGATTATAGATGTAGGCATTATAGGCGGCAAAATCAAACACTTCCATATTAATATAATCACCAATCATGGTGTTGGAGAATGATACCGGGATTCCGGGATGTTTATCATGGATCAGGGTCATTACGGATTGCCATAAATCGGATAAACTTTCAGCTCCGGCTTCATAAATATGCTGAACCTGTGGTTCGTTCATAATGATATAACCAATTATGCAGTCATACCCGGCTGAATATGCCAGAACATCTTCAACATGATCCAGGGCTGCATTTATAAAGTCAGGATTACCATAGTCACCATGCGGATCAATCCATATGCCGTACAATATTTTCAATCCTGAAGATTCCACCAGTTGCAATTCCTCTTCGGTGAGTGCTCCCCACGTACGAATCGTATTATAACCGGCTAATTTTATGCGTTGTAGATCAAAATTTATAAGATCCGCATCAAATGAGTATACCCATGGAACCTGCCCGGGTCTGGTATGCGTTTCGTAACCGATTCCTTTGACAAAAAACTTTTTACCATCGATATAGTACCAGTCATCGATGATCTGCACACCCTGGGCTATACATAATGTTATCAGGCTAAATACGACTAAGATTATAATGATTATTTTCATTTTATTTTTTATTCATAAATCTTTCAGCGAAGAAATTGAAATACGGGTTAAACTAAACAGGAAAGATAGCGGGAACAAGGAGAATTTTTTAGTGGAGCCGAGGAGGGTCGAACTCCTGACCTCTTGAATGCCATTCAAGCGCTCTCCCAACTGAGCTACGGCCCCATAAAACACGCGGAATTTACGGCAATCGCATAGTAATGTCAACCTGATGAAACAAAATACAGATTTCAATTATGTCAATCAAATATAATACATAAATATAAGTAATATATTCGGTTAGACTAAAAAATAACTGAAAATTCATTTGCGACATAAATTGCAAAATTTGTAACTTGAAGTTTTATCGAAATCAACCTGAGGACGTTAGTGGAAAATCAAAATTCTAAACCTGTGAATCCGTTGCGGGAAATTATTGATCCCTTTATAAACCTGGTCAAGGCACCACGTGCCCTGTGGGGCATCAATATTCCCTATATCATAGAAGGTCTTGTCTATTTTGGCATCCTGACTATTCTTGGAAAGTATTGCTCGGAGAATGTCGCTCTCAGCGATCTGCACGCCGGCTGGATATATGGCGGCGTTACCGGTGGTATAACCCTATCCATGCTTTTTCTTGGCGGAGTATCCGATAAAATAGGTATCGGTCGCTCGCTGGCACTCTCACTCTTTATTATGATGATTGGCAGATTGATCGTCTCATTATCCGGCACATTGGGACTAGGCAATGGTCCCGGCTCACCAATGTTCTATGTGATGATATCCGGGTTGTTCATGATGGTGGTTGCCTATGGATTGTATCAACCCGCCGCATACGCCGGCGTTAAAAGATATACCACGCCAAAAACCTCCGCCATGGGTTACGCCGTAATTTATGCCCTTATGAATCTTGGTGCGTTTCTATCGGGATTCATATCTCCCCTGGTTCGCCATAATTTTGTCGATATTTTTCCACCCAACGGGCTTACCAGTGTATTTTGGGTGTATACGATCTTAACCCTGATAGCAATTCTTGCTACCGTGTTCATCCTATCCAAAAAAGCAGATAACGATGCCGTCGCACGGGTAAAAAAAGATATATCTGAATTGAGTTCAGCAGATTCTTCCGCTGAAGATGATTCTGCACTGCCCCGGGATGAAAAGAAAAACAATAAACCGTTTTACATATCATTAGTTATTATCGGTTTAGCCATATTTCTACTGATCTTATCACTTCTTGGGAAAGTAAGATTGCCGCCGTATACAGAATATATAGTATTAATAGGAACGATCATATGGTCCGTCTGGGAGTTCTTAAAAGTCAGGCCTGAGCATCCCTTCCGTGATAAAAGATTTGTATTTTTTATATTTCTTCTGATTCCTGTTCAAACCCTGTTTGCTCATAACTGGCTTACAATTCCGTATTATCTGGACCGCGCATTTGTCGGAACTTTTGTCGGAGAATATTTCGAGTTTTTTTCTAATCTAAATCCGATACTTATCTTCTTCCTTGCTCCGATCATTGCTGCTCTGACATATAAATCCGATATTTATAAGATGATGA
Source organism: uncultured Calditrichota bacterium (assembly GCA_964445625.1). Lineage (GTDB taxonomy): Bacteria > Calditrichota > Calditrichia > JAJRVZ01 > JAJRVZ01 > CAVXXB01. The sequence continues at coordinate 2,193 of CAYULK010000118.1, read as the reverse complement.
TTTTGGGTACATTTGTTATGGCAGTACCGACATTCTTACTCGCAGTCGGCCCGAATGCCTATTTATTCCTCATTTATATTCTGATTATGACGGTCGGAGAAGCCATGTGGCAACCCAGGTTTTTACAATGGATTGCCGATATTGCTCCAAAGGGAAAAACCGGTGCTTATATGGGAATCGGACAGTTTCCATGGGTGCTGACCAAATTAATGACATCGATGTACTCCGGTTATTTTATTGCCAACTACGTACCGAAACCTGATTCAGGAATGGAAATGCGTACCGGGGATATGTGGCTATTTTACGCTGCAATCGCAATGATCAGTCCGATTGCTCTGTGGCTGGCCAGAAACTGGATGAAGAAAAATATGATGAAGCGGGTAGAGTAAGAGAGAAAAAAAAGTCCCTGAGTACCTGAGTCCCTTTGTTATTGAGAAACAAAGTAACAAAGAGACAAAGACCAGGCCAATAATATCGAATATCGAAGTAATAAGTCCTTTAAACTTGCAACATTCAAAATTCTGCGGTTTTTGCTTTCATTCAAATTATCTCCGTGGAACTCACTGTATCCTCAGTGGATCTCTGGGTAATAAAAGGATTCCCCGGATAGTTCAGACGGGAAGATTCCTACCTGTCCCGTTCCGGGACTGAATGACACTCCTGTATTTATACCTATACCATATACCTCTATAAACTTCTAACTTTAGAGATTTAACTCGCCCTTCACTTCTTTGAATTTACTTATTGCAAACTCAAGATCTTCTTGAGAATGCGCAGCAGAGATTTGCGTTCTTATTCTGGCCTTTCCCCTGGGAACCACCGGAAAAGAAAAACCAATAACATAGACTCCCTTTTCCAGAAGCATAGCGGCAATCTTCTGGGCCAGCATTGCGTCACCAAGCATTACAGGTACAATCGGATGAGTTCCGGGTAGAATATCAAATCCCAGTTCGCTCATTGCGTTCCTGAAATATGCTGTATTTTTTCGCAGTTTTACACGAAGTTCATCTGATTTTGTCAAAAGATCGAGCACCCTGATCGAGGCCATAATGATACTGGGTGCCACTGTATTTGAGAACAAATACGGCCGGGAACGCTGTCTGAGAAATTCAATGATTTCTTTTCGCCCGCTGGTATAACCTCCGCTGGCACCACCCAGCGCTTTGCCTAATGTACCTGTGATGATATCTACGCGACCTATAACATCACAGTATTCCGGGGTGCCCTTTCCTTTGTCCCCCATAAATCCAACCGCGTGGGAGTCATCGACCATCACCAATGCATCATATTTTTCTGCCAGGTCACAGATACCCTGCAAATTTGCAATATAACCATCCATGGAAAATACACCATCTGTCGCGATCAGGCGAAACCGCGCATCAGCGGCCTCTTTGAGTTTTTCTTCCAGATCATCCATGTCCCTATTTTTATAACGAAACCTCTTGGCTTTGGATAAACGCACACCATCAATAATACTGGCATGGTTTAGTTCATCACTGATAATCGCATCTTCCTCTGAAAGCAGCGTTTCAAAGAGTCCGCCATTGGCATCAAAGCATGAGGTATATAAAATAGTATCTTCCGTTTCAAGAAATTTGCTGATATCCTGTTCAAGGTTCTTGTGAATTTCCTGAGTACCGCAAATAAATCTTACAGATGATAAGCCATATCCCCAATTTTCATAACTGGATTTTGCAGCTGCGATTATTTCCGGATGAGAAGAAAGGCCCAGGTAATTATTTGCACACATGTTCAGCACTTTTTGTCCACCCCGGACATCGATCATCGCATTCTGGGGGCTGGTAATAATACGTTCTTCTTTATACAGACCGTCTGATCTGATTGTCTCGATCGCATTCTGTAAATATTCTTTCAGGCTACCATACATATCTTATCCTCACAATTATAAAATTATCGATATTTTCTATCTTGCTCTATTCATAGCGCAGCAATGCTGCAATCAAATTATTTAAGTATCACGAAGAACGCGAAGCAGATCCTTCGACCTATAGGTCTTCAGGACAGGCTCCGATCACGAAGTTTTAAAAAACATTTATCCACAAATTTCACGAATTATCACGAATTAAAAAGTATATTATAAAAAATCCGTGGAAATCCGTTTGATCCGTGTAATCAGCGTGCCATAAATATCGTTGCATCTTTGCGATATATATTCTCAAAGAGTAAAACTTT
>CAYULK010000117.1:0-9266 GCA_964445625.1 uncultured Calditrichota bacterium | reverse complement strand
GATTATTTCCGTTGCCCAGCAAAGATTGAAACAAATTTTGATCCTCGGGTGTGGTGATTATAAGAATTTCCCTGATCCCGGCCAACATTAATGTGGATAAGGGGTAATAGATCATCGGTTTATCGTACACCGGCAGTAATTGTTTACTGACCACATGGGTGATAGGATACAGACGCGTGCCTGACCCACCGGCTAATATAATTCCCTTCATTCTGTTTCTCCTTCAACGCCTTCCGGTTCTGTCAAAAACTTTAAGATTTCAATTCTTTAATATTCTATTCATTAGGGGGTTAAGACAAAACTAGCGTTCTCCCCTTTTCAACATCCAATATCCAACACTCAAATCCAATTTCCAATGGTAAGACAAACTATACGACATAATCAATCAAACGCTCTTGCAAATCATATTTTCTTTCCCTGGACATTGGATATTCCTTGTTGGATATTGGATATTCAGTTCCTTTTGCTGTTTTCAAAACTTTTCATTAAACTTTTGCCACTACCATTGATGACGTTTATAAACAGCCCAAATATTTTTGGAAACAGGATAAAGGAACAAGGCTCCAGGATTGTCATTCTGCCAATTGCCTATCGCCTATCGCTTACAATACCTCGGCCCAAACAGTTTCGTCCCGATCCTCACAATATTGGCCCCCTCTTCAATAGCGATTTGATAGCTATTACTCATACCCATGGACAAATTCATCATTTTGATACCGGAAATATTCATCTTCCCAATTTTGTCAAAAAGTTCTTTCGTTATTCTGAAATAAGGACGACTTTCTTCTGCTGTAACTCCCAGTGGGCCCATCGTCATCAGACCTGTTACGGTCAAATATTTGAGCCGGCTGATTTCGTTAATCAGATCGGGTACTTCTTCTGGAAACACGCCTGCTTTTCCCGATTCACGGCCGCTGTTCACCTCGATTAATACCGGCATTATTTTATCAATCTCTTCACATTGTCTGTGTACCGTTTCTGCCAGGCGCACAGAATCGATGGTTTCTATCATATCAGCAAACGGTATCACTTTTTTGACTTTATTCCGTTGCAGATGGCCAATCATATGCCATTTAACGGCCGGTCCAATATGCTGATGCATGGTTTCCGCTTCCTGGGCATAATTATACCCCAGAATTTTTACGCCCCCGGCAATCGCGGCCCTGACCTCATCTACTGATCTTGTTTTTGCAGCAGCAACCAGTGTAACATTTTCCGGCATTTCCGCCAGGATTTTTTCAACGGATTCTTTTATCTGATTTATCATGAGAGATTTATCCTGATATCAATAAATAACCCACCCCCTCTTTCCCCCTCCCTAATCCAATTAGGGAGGGGGATTATGGAGGAGAGTCAGTAATATGCTGCGTTATAGATTAACAGACTGTTAAATTTATCCTCCGAGCAAACACGAAGCAAATACAAACGCCCGGCATTTTTATTTTAATGACACATTCTTTTATTAGATGCGTTGACTGCCTAACCTGAATTGGTTAAATTTGGATCACATGGGGCTGTAGCTCAGATGGGAGAGCGGTACGTTCGCAACGTATAGGTCGGCGGTTCGATCCCGCTCAGCTCCACAAGCCAGGTCCCACGCAATAGGCCGGCACCCAACTCCGTCAGGTCCGGAAGGAAGCAGCGGTCAGTGTCTGGAATATGTGCCGTGGATAAGCCTGGCTTTTTTTGATTAAAGCAATTAATTTTTATAAATTAAGTTTTTATATTTTGGACTGAAAGATAAAACTAATGGCGTTCCCAAGTATAGCTTGGGAACGAGGATTGTAAGTGAAATGTCGTATATTGTTATAGCCCGTCGCTACCGGCCGCAAAAGTTTACTGATATTATTGGTCAGGAACATGTCTCCAAAACGCTTTCCAATGCTATAGAAAATAACCGGATTGCACATTCGTTTATATTTTCCGGTCCGCGAGGAGTCGGGAAAACAACCACCGCCAGAATCCTGGCAAAAGCCTTAAATTGTGAAAACGGTCCGACGGCAAATCCATGCAATAAATGCAGTTCGTGTGAATCAATTACCAAAGGTAATTCACTTGATGTGCTGGAAATTGATGGCGCTTCAAACCGTGGCATCGACGAAATCAGGAATCTTCGCGAAAATATCCGGTTTACACCAACCCAGGGTAAGTACCGGATATATATTATCGATGAAGTTCATATGCTGACTAAAGAAGCCTTTAATGCATTATTAAAAACCCTGGAAGAGCCACCGGGACACGCCGTATTTATTTTTGCTACCACAGAAATTCACCGGGTTCCGGCTACCATTTTATCCCGCTGCCAGCGCTTCGATTTTAAGCGAATGTCGATAAAAACGATCATCAGTCACCTGGAGTCAATTGCAAAATCTGAAAAACTGGAAATTGAAAAAGATGCCTTGTTACAAATTGCAAAGAAGGCCGATGGCTCCATGCGCGATTCACAAAGCATTATGGATCAGATTATATCCTATTCCGGTAATAAAATCACAGCAGCAGGGGTTGCAGATGTATTGGGAATCATAAATGAAGATCTCTATTTTGAGTTTACCGGAAAAATCAGAGATGGAAATCTCAAGAGCCTGTTACTACTCTGTAATCGTGTCTTTTCAGAAGGTTATGATCTGGCCGAATTTCTTAATGGATTCGAAGAACATTTCCGGAATCTGCTGGTAGTGAAAACCCTGGAAAATTTTGAGCAGGTAAATGTTGCCGAGCATTACCATGACCGGTTCACAAGTGAAAGTAAAATATTTGATGTAACCGATTTGCTTGCTTATATAAAGCAAGTAGGTGATATACAAAATGATATCAAATGGGCGACGCAGCCTAATCTGAAGTTTGAACTTGGCATATTAAAAATGGCCAAAATGCCCACAACACTGGAAATCGAAACTCTTCTGCAAAAGATCGATCTTCTAAAAAAAAAAACTGACACTGAACAACCACTGCCTGCCAAACCCCGGGAAATAAGCTTATCATCATTAAAAAATGTCTGGCCGCAACTGACATCACAGTTTAGAGAAACAAAGGTAAACCTGGCAACTGCTCTGGAAATTGGTGAGATTAAATCGCTTCAGGGGACTAATCTGGTTATTGAATATGCCAATTCTGACGTATTCTATTGCACGTGGCTTAATAAAAATAAGCGCCTTGTTGAGGAAGAATTGTATAAACAATTCTCATCAGCAATTCATTTGGTCATTAATAAGGTTGATAAGCCAGGATCCGGAATTAATAATAATAATGAACGTTTAAATAAGAAAGAACTTACCAGGGAACTGGAAAAGGATCCGGTTTTGAATAAGCTCATCGATGAATTCGGCCTGGAAATAACTTAGGAGGAAATCAATTGAAACCCAATATGGCATCAATCATGAAGCAGGCTCAAAAAGTACAGGAAGAGATGCAAAAAGTACAGGAAGATCTGGTTAATATTACGGTGGAAGCTTCCAGTGGTGGTGGCATGGTAAAAGTAACCGCAAATTGTAAGCTGGAAATACTGTCCATCAGTATTGAGCCTGAAGTGTATGGAGAAGATGATAAAGAAATGCTCGAAGATTTGGTAGCCGCTGCTGTAAATCAGGCCATTTCCACCGCTCAGCAACGGGCCGGTGAAGAGATGGAAAAAGTAACCGGTGGTTTACTCGGCGGTATGAATCTGCCGGGGGGTATGAAGCTTCCGGGAATGTAATATGTCCTATACCATCTCCCCCCTACTTGAAGATTTAATTGATCAGTTGCATCACTTACCGGGAATCGGCAAGAAAACCGCCCAGCGTCTGGCTCTGCATTTGCTTCGTGCTCCTGAAGATTATGCCCGCAATCTCACCCAGGCCATATTGAATGTAAAACAAAATATTCATTTTTGTATCAGATGTTTTAATATTACGGAACATGAGTTCTGCTCTATTTGCAATGACCCCAAAAGAGACAATTCTACCATTTGCGTAGTCGAAGATATTGTTGATATATTTGCCATCGAAAAAACCAATGAATACAAAGGCTATTATCACGTACTGGGTGGCGTGATCTCACCTCTCGCCGGCATTCTTCCGGCAGATTTAAAAATCAAGGAGTTAATACAACGGGCGGAAAATCCGGACGTGAAAGAAATACTGCTGGCACTAAATCCGAGTACGGAAGGTGAAGCGACTATGATTTATCTTTCTAATACAATTAAACCGATGGGAAAGAAAATCACGCGTATCGCCAGCGGCATTCCCCTTGGCGCCCATTTGGAATTTATTGATGATGCAACGATTGGCAGGGCAATATTAGGCCGGAGTGAGTTATAATATCCACTCCCAACCCTCACTGGCCAATTCAGCTCCGGGAAAAATCTGTTTGGAATCAGCTTCTATATGTCTCAAAACCTCATCACTATTGTTAGGATCATGATGGAAAAGCAATAATTTTTTCACCTTGGACTTAAGCGCAACCTGACAGGCCATATCATAATTACTATGACCATAACCCTGAAACTGCAAATATTGTTCGAGCGTGTACTGTGCATCATGAATCAGCACATCCGCGCCCGCGGCAAATTTTACCATCCTCTGATCTGAACCGGCGTATTGTTCTACATCGGTTGCCAGTATCAGAGCATGCTTATTCCACTGCACACGATAATTATAACTGCCATCTTTTGGATGAAAATAGTATTTCATATTAGATATCACAAGATCAGCTTTTTCTATTTGTGGATCGCCTGTAGTTGATATATATGGATATCCATCTTCTTCCATAAAAGATAACACCATGTTTTCATTTATATTCTCAAAATCCTTATCCGAACGGAATTCATCCATCGAAACCGGATAGTATTGCGGTTCAACCAGCGTTCTCATGATATCTTCAAAATCAACTCCGAGGGTTGCCGGACCAATCAGATGCAAATGGACACCCGGAATATATAACGGTGCAAAATAAGGAAAACCGAGCAGATGATCGATATGTGTATGAGTAAATAATATAGATATATGAAAAGGGGTTTTTGACTTTTTCTTATGCTCAATTATCTCCGGAACAAGTTCCCTTCCCAGTTGAATTATTCCGGAACCTGCATCGAAAATAACAATATGGTCCTTTGTTCTGATCAATAAACATGTCGTGTTTCCACCAAATTCAGTACCTTCCCGCGGTGCGATTGGATAGCTGCCACGAACACCATATAACTTTGCCAGGAACTGGAAATCTTTCATAAAGTGATCTCTTTTATTTTGTTCATGTCAGATTTCTAATGATTTTAATAAGGATTTTCGAAACAAAAAAGGATATATTAAGAACCGGATTCAATTTCTTTTATTTTATCTCTCAGTTCGGCAGCACGCTCATATTCTTCATTTTCCACCGCTTTTTGCAGATCTTCTTTGAGATTTTCGAGTTCATCGGCAACTGTTCCGTAAGTTTTATGAGCTTCTTCTGCCTCGCCTGCATCACTTTCTTCCGGTTCATGTGCCCCGATATTCATAACTTCCTCGTCGACAAAAATGGGAATGGTCGTTCGAACTGCCATAGCGATAGCATCGCTGGGCCGGGCATCAATATCCCAGTATTTCAATTTATTCCGCAGTCGGATGACTGCAAAATAAGTATTATTTTTCAATTCTGTAATAAGAACACTATCAATTTTTGCGCCACAACTTTCCAATATGCTCAGTGTCAGATCATGCGTAATCGGACGTGGTGGTTTTATGTTTTCCAACCCCAATGCAATGGATTGAGCTTCATACTCACCAATGACAATAGGTAAAGTTCTGTTACCATTCTTTTCTTTTAAAATAATACCACTTGCCTGGGACTGAGTTAAAAATATCCCGTTAACATTTACTTCAATCATTAAAATCCAACCTTTACCGATTAAACAGCCTCTACAGAAGTTACTTCCGGGACTTGTGATTTTAAGATTCTTTCGATCCCCTGCTGCAAAGTGATTTGTGACATGGGGCAATCGCCACAGTTTCCTATCAACTTGATCCGCACCTTGCCATTTTCATCCACTTCAATCAGCTCCACATCGCCACCATCTGCCTGTAGGCCCGGACGCACACTCTCCAATGCACGTAATACCCTGTCTTTCATTCGTTATTTCCTTTGCTTGGCTCTATATTTTATTGAAAATTAGGATTTTTTCCTATAAAGTCAATGTCTTTTTTAATTATATTGAATAAAAATGAACACCTATTTGAATCAAAATTAAAATTAATTTAAATTGATAACCGTTCGGACGCTACCGGATTATCCATTTGTTCAGGAAATAAATTACTTTAAGGAATTCTGATATGAAAGATACTGTCAATACGTATATCTTCCGGGAATATGATATCCGGGGGGTAGTTGATCAGGATCTGACAGATAAAGTTGTACTGAATCTGGGACGGGCATTCGGTGCCTATATGCTTAAAAATAATGCTCAATCGCTCTCGGTCGGCGGTGATATAAGATTGTCCACCGAGCGCTTCCGGGAACAATTAATTTCAGGCTTAATCAGTACAGGAGTAAATGTCGTCGACCTTGGCCCTGTCCCGACACCGGTTCAATACTATAGTATGCACGTCCTGCCGGTGGATGCCGGAATTATGATTACCGGCAGTCATAATCCACCGGATTATAATGGCTTTAAAATGACTTTGCATAATTCACCTGTATTTGGTGATGAAATTCAAAATTTGCGTAAAATAATTGAAACAAATGATTTTGAAACAGGCACCGGCCGGGTAACAAATGAATCTCTTATCGACCGCTATATCGATCATATTGTAAAAGATATAAAAATTGAAAAACCACTAAAAGTAGTTCTCGATTCGGGCAACGGCGCAGGTGCACTGGCCGCACATAAATTATTCCGGAAACTGGGTGTTGAGACTATTGATCTGTTTGACACACCGGATGGGAATTTCCCCAACCATCATCCGGATCCTACAGTTGTTGAGAATATTCAGGAGTTGATTTCAACTGTTAAGGAGTCTGGCGCAAACCTGGGAATTGGATATGACGGAGATGCCGACCGGATCGGAGTTGTCGATGAACAGGGGGATATCATTTGGGGTGATCGCCTGCTTATCATATTCGGACGGGAAATATTAAAAAATAATCCGGGTGCAAAAATAATTTTTGAAGTGAAATGTTCTCAGGCCTTGCCCGAAATGATTTCCAAATTTGGCGGTGAACCGATCATGTGGAAAACAGGCCATTCACTGCTGAAGAAAAAAATGAAAGAGACCGGGGCTCCACTCGCCGGAGAAATGAGCGGACATCTGTTTTTCGCCGATCGTTATTTTGGTTTTGATGATGCAATTTACGCTTCTGCCCGCCTGGCAGAACTCCTTTCAAAATCTGATAAAAAAATCTCCGATTTGCTGAGCGACGTACCAAAGTATTACTCCACACCCGAAATCAGGGCCGAAACCATTGATGACAATGAAAAATTCAAAATTGCAGAACAAGCAAGCGAATATTTCTCCAAAAATTACGATGTTATCAATATTGACGGCGTTCGTATCCTGTTTGGAGACGGCTGGGGACTTGTTCGGGCGTCAAATACTCAACCGGTAATTGTATTACGATTTGAAGCCCGGTCTCAGGAACGATTAGATGAAATTAGTGATATAGTTATATCGAAATTAAAAGAATTTGGAGATATAAAAATTTAACATAGATTTTAGTAGATTGCTTCGTCGTTCATTCTTCACTTCTCGCAATGACACTTTTAGCTTGTCATTGCGAGCGTTAGCGAAGCAATCTAACATTTTAACCGAGTTAACGACATAATTATAACAATTATTTTTAATAATCAGCTCGATCAGCGAAATAAGCGGGCAATCCGGGGTCAATAATGGCACGCAGATTTAAACAGATAAAATGAATCGTCTAATGGAAGAATATCTCAAAACAGCCAAAAATGCTGCGCTTGCCGCTTCACCGGTATTACTGGATAATTTTGGTAAAATTAAAAAGAATGATATTGTTGAAAAGCGACTGAACGATTTTCTTACTTATGTTGATGAACAGTCCGAAGACCAAATAATTACTACAATCAGACAGGCTTATCCGTCACATACAATCTTAGCTGAGGAAAGTGGGTCTGATACGATTGAATCCGATTATCAATGGATTATTGATCCGTTAGACGGTACAAAGAACTATATATCCGGGATTCCGGTTTTTGCAATCTCTATTGCACTAAAGTTTAAACAAGAAATTATTCTGGGCGTGGTATATGATCCCCTGCGGGAAGAAATGTATCATGCCACCAAAGGTCATGGTGCGTTTATGAATGATGTTGCAATCCGGGTGAGTTCGCAAACTGAGTTTGACCGATCTCTCCTCGCTACCGGGTTTCCGTTCAGATATAAACAATACCTGAAAAGCTATATATCTTGTTTTGAAGAGATATTTAATAAAATCAGCGGTATCCGCAGAATGGGCGCTGCTGCAATTGATCTGGCCTATGTTGCCGGCGGCAAGTTTGAAGGTTTCTGGGAAATTGCACTATGTTCCTGGGATGTTGCGGCAGGTTTACTTCTGATCAGAGAAGCCGGTGGTAAAGTAAGCGATTTCTGGGGAAAAGAAAATTATCTTCCTCATGAGTATTTTTTAGCCACAAACGGTCAGATTCATCAGGAAATGTTAGCGATTCTAAAAAAGCACTTTGAAGAATACAAACCAATATAAATACAGGAATCAATATTATGAAGTCTAGTCGGGTTTCTGCCAAGGGTCATACCAGAGGAGAATTGTCTCTGATGACTTGTGAATCAGGACGTCCCCTGGCTCAACGTATTCTGCAGTATCTGAATAAAATCATCCAAAAAGAGAATCCGGATTTGGAACTTGAATTGGTAAATTCAGAAGAAATTACCTTCGCAAACGGTGAGATAAAAGCGGTAATTAACGATAATATCAGAGGATCAGACGTATATATTGTACAGGCTGCAGATGATCCGCAATCTGACAAGAGTATCAATGATAATCTGATGGCATTATTTACGGCGGTCAATGCGGCCTATCAGAGTGATGCTGATTCGGTTACCATCATCAGCCCACAATTCCCATATTCACGTCAGGAAAGAAAAAAAACACGCGAAAGTCTGACCGCAAAACAGATCGCCTCGTTTATGGAAATTTCAGGTGCAGACCGGGTGATCACTCTGGATATTCATGCTGAAGCAATTCAAGGATTCTTTAACCGGGCTAAACTTGAAGATTTGCATGCGTCCAACACCCTTATAAAATATTTTACGGGCAAATTTTCTACCGATAAT
>CAYULK010000116.1:0-9336 GCA_964445625.1 uncultured Calditrichota bacterium | reverse complement strand
TATAATTCCACTCTCTGGTCATGGTATAGGGCAATTTAATATTGAGGGCAAAACTGACCCGCTCAAATTTATATATAGTTCCGATATCAATCTGCAACGCATTGAAATCTGATGATCCTGAAGTGTAGGTATTTACCGTATCATAAGAAAAACGGAACACATTATTTCTCTCGATCTCAAAATAGCCAACCCGTTCCAATGCCTGGTAATCATTGCTATTTCCCGTCATATAGGAAACACCCAAGCCAAATTTAATGTTTTCGTTTAAATCGTAAGCCAGAGCGCCAATTACTGAGGTCATATCGCCATTGCGGTCCCTGGTGAACCGTGACCAGGAAAATGTATCGACGCCGGTTACTACCCTCGGCATGATACCATAATCATCATACCCGATATGGGGATCAAGATAGGTATCATTGCGATCAAAATCTAAAATATTGTTATAACGATATGCTGCACTAATTACAAAATTTTGCTTTGCGATAGATAACGGATAGGCAAGAACAATATTATTGAGACCTATTTTATCCAGTTGTTTTTGCCAGTCTGCTGCTTCTTCACTATAAGGTTCTAACCCTGTTTGCGGCAGTTGAATAACGTAATTTGTATCCTGGGCCAGCAGGTAATCATTCTGTCCGTTGTTGGCCGGATCCGGTATATAAAGCCCCTCCAGATAAAATGTCATCGTCCAGTAAATCCTGTTTGGCCGGTAATCCTGATTTTCACGCCAGAGTTGTGCTTGACTATTACCTGCAATTGAGAATGTCAGGCTATTGATCTCGCTCAGGCCGGCGGTATTATAAAAAATTGATGATGCATCACCGGTTGCTGCCAAATAGGCGCCGCCCATGGCCATTGCTTTTACTCCGGGTTCGGTCTGATGAAAAAATCCCTGAAATGACAGATTATCTCCCCGGTGCTGGGCAAATACAATGACCGGTATCAGGATAATTATGAGCATAAAAACAAATTTATTATTCAATTTAATCATAAAATAATTGCTCCTATTTCTATCAGTCATTCATGGCAAAGCCAAGAGAAAAACGATGCACGGAATCCAGATAATCGCCAAAATCGCTGTATGCATAGTCTACCCGGATATTGCTGTATGCAATACCGAAGCCGAGCGAGAATGATTCAGAGTCATAATTAATTTTATAACCGCCACGCAGGAAAAGGATATTTTTAAATCCATATTCCAGACCCAGATTGTACTGCTGGTCAAAATCACGCGGTTGAACCATATCGAATGAAACCAATAAAGTCTGGCTTTCAGAATCCATGACCAGACTTTCATCTCCGGAAATCAGGTAGCCTGAAATACCAATGTTAAATATTTGCGGCAAAGGATACTCCTTACCTGCATATATCTGGCTGTAAGAAGTATCATTTTCTGCATCATACCTGGTGATCAGTTCTTCATCGATGTATTTTACATTCGGACCGAAATTACGAACAGTTGCCGCCAGTTTTATCGACCTGAAACCGGTATCATAAATTAATCCGCTATCAAACATAATATTACCGGTTGATCTGACTCCCAGGTCTTCCCGGGCATACTTTACGGTTAAACCAAAAGAAAACTTTTCTGTTAATTTTTTGGCATAGGATATACCAAAGACCTGGGCGCCGGGTTGAATGACCTCACCGGTATAACCCAGGTATTTATCACCCACAAAACCCAATGCATCAACACTTGTAACCCTGATCTCACCCACATCGGTCATTATAGCCTGAAAACCGAGAGTCCCGAATCCGGGTATGGTGTAAGCCGCAGAAACAGCAAGATGTGATATATCCAGGAACCAATCCAGATAATCAGCAGCGACATCTATGTTTTTTACATAACTGAGACCGGCCGGGTTAAAAAATACAGATTGTGAATTAAATGTAATCGCGGAGGCTGCGTCGCCCATGGCCGAATACCTGGCACTCGTCATCACTTTGAGAAATTGAAATGAGGTAGTACCAACTTTTTCAAAAGCATTTCCACTGGAAACACATAATGTCAAAGTCAACAGGATGAAAACGTAATATTTGTTATGTTTTTTCATGATTTTCCTCATTAACTCAGCATTATTTTACAATCACAAGTTTACCCGTCGCCTGTTCACCGGTTGGTGTAGTAATGACATAAAGATAAATACCGGAGGCAACCTGCTGATCATTTCGCGTCACCTGGAACCACGCGGTTGAATAAACAGGAACCTCATGTTCAATCGTTTCAACCAGTTGTCCGGAATAAGTAAAAATTCGAATTGTAGCCCGGTTGGGCAGACCATAGAATCCGACCCGATCCTCAGACCCGACAGCACCACCAAACCCGGACTGGATAAAAAACGGATTTGGGACAACAAAAACCTCTTCCATGCGTTCCACAGCACCAATATTTTTTTCATGCCGGGTTATATTTGTTCTACCGCCTGGCAGGCCGTTTTCGTCTATCGATGTGATCGAGTAATATCGTGTCTCACCGATTTTAAAGTCAGGATCATCATCTAAATATTCATATTGATCATCTGCATTGATATAATTAGCGTCGCCGACTAAAATTGAATCTATAACAGTCCATGGTCCCATTCCGGCATCAGAACGGCTGACATAAAATTTTGCCAGTTCCCCACTCAGGCGCGGATGAGTAAAATCCTCCACTGCCCGCCCCCAGTTAATCCGGATCTGACCATCATCAGTATTTAATATAGAAATTACCGGTGCCGGTACCCTCATCGGTATTTTGTATACTCCATCTGCCGGATGGTCTTCCGGCCAGACAGGGATAACCGGCTCCTCTCCCAGGTATGCTTCAAATGCCTTGTGAGCGACCTGGGTCACTGTCCGCACATCGGAATTCACATAATCCGGATAACCGAACTCGGTCAGATAGTGGTCAGTCAGGACAGTTCCGTCGTGGGACTTTACCGGGCGATCCCAGGTGGGTGTCGCGGCCCATTGTTTTAATGTCTGTCCACCCTCAATGACTTTTCCGGGTTGACCACCATAACCGATAACTTCTGCAAAGGAGAACTCGAGCCGGTCGCCGATTTCAAGTGTGTATGGTCCGAAAACGGTGTGTTTTTGTCCGGCATCCGCGCTCTGGCGGTAGGGGTAGGCCGCGCGACCAATCCAATCCTTGTCCGGATCCGGATGCTGCGGTGGCGCAGGCCAGGTAGTGCTTCCCGGGGAATAAACACCGCTCCAGCGTTTATTAGGATTTATCGATTCGGTGGTCATCTTGCTGCTGCGTGTATTTCCCGTACTTACTTTGTTTGAGTAAGGCTGTTTGATATGATTATTCTCATCCAGCTCATAGAATTTGGGATATTCGGGAAATGATGACTGTGTGCGAAGGGCATTGAAAAATTCAGATTCATTGCGTTCGGAATCGATCGTATCCACAAATGCCAGATGGTTCACATCATAGTACAATACACAGTATCCCGGTGCCTGGGGACTACATAATCCACCGCCGTTTTTTCCGGTATTGGCAAATTCGAGAAAAAAGTCTTTATTCGGTTCCTGTTTGGCAAACAATGTTTCATCACTAATATTAGTCCTCAGATTCATGTTGAAAGATAACCAGTAATCCGCATCCCAAAAGTTGTTCTGATCACCACGGTATATACCTGAATTATATTTCCATTCCTGATAATTGCGCTGATAACCGTACATGGACGGTGCAAATCCCCAGATAAATAATGCCATAAAATCCTTCAACTTATCACTGCGATCCTGTATACCGTTTCCGGTGATATCTCCGGTATATTCCAGTTCATATTCATAAATGATCATATCATCATAATCCGGGTGGCTCCAGGCCCGGGTGGTACGTTTGACATTGACCCCGACCGGTGATGCCCATTCTGCGATGATTATTTCTTCCGCTTCATCCGGATTATAATCCTCATTCAATGATCCGTCCGGCAGGAAAGGAAAATTTTCGATTTCGGTTAAGTAGAAAGGGAAAGTCCAGCGTCCTATAATCGTTTCAGATCCGGATCCGGTTCCCACACCGCCGCAGAATGCATATATTCTTTCCGCAAGACCCGGTTTTCCATCAAGATTAGCCGCCATATACATACCGCCACCAAGCAGGTTGTGCTGACCACTATAGGTGATTCCGCTCAATATTGTTGCTGACCGTGAGGGCCATTCCATTAATGGCACACTGGTTTTATTTCCTTCATCACCGGTTGTCCATGGCCGGCCGATATCACCGGAATTATAGACTGTATTATGTAACATCCCGCGGTCATGTATCCTGAACTCAAGCTGGGCCTGAGCTGCAGTTAACATTAGGAGAACATCTAAAATAACTATTAAAGGTGATTTATTCATGTTATAACCATCCCGTGGTTAACTCATTAGAATTTTAAAATTAAACCGAGTCGCCAATGTCTTGGTTCATTACGCAATAAATAAACATCCTGACGTGACACATAAGGTGCATATTCATCATCAATAAGGATATCTTCCTGATTGGGTAAAGTTTCCCAACGGACTATATTTCGGTCGTTTGTAAATGTGCGGCTATACTGCCACCATTCTTCATTCAGGAGATTAAATCCTTCAATATATGCAGTCAGGCGTGAATTACCGATCCCAAAGGATTTTTCTATACGCAGACGCCAGTCATTTTCATCGGGTGCCCGCTGGTTAAATTTGAGGCCCTGCCCCGAAATATCCCATGTATAAGGCCGACCGGAAGTATAACGAAAGGTTGTACTAAGGGACATATCGGAAAATGGTTTAAACCCGAATACTTCGACTCCCTCGTTAGCCCTGGTAACATAACGCAGATTAAAAACCGCTTTATGCGTGCGGTCATAGTCAAGAAATACATCTTCCGGGAAACGCTCACTCTGACCCTCTATCAGCTGATCACCCGATTCACTGAAAATAGGTGCCACAGCCAGGTTGTCTGCATTTCCGCTTTTACCTGTTGCAGTTTCATAATTATATCTTATATATCCACGAAACATGCCCGTATTTTTTTCAAGGCTAAAATGGAATCCTTTTATATCTGCATAATCGAGATTGATAAATGTAGTATAGGCCTCCCCACCCTCATTGACAAAAAATGCAGATTGTATCAGATCTTTCACATCTTTATAATAGGCACTTATATCAAGTTGAAGACCACTGGCCAGGCGCTGTACGATACCGACATCATAGGACTTGGTATTTTCCGGCTTCAATTGCGGATTGCCCAGTTCGAGTACCCGAACCACTCCCTGATCAATATTGACATTATTAAAATACAACTGGTTAAAGGACGGACGCTGGGTGAAAGTACCATAATTAAGATGAAATACAGTACGGGTAGAAACCGGAAATGAGAATCCAAGTCGCGGCTGCAACCGGGTAAATATTTTTGTTTCTTCCTTTGCGTCAGGATCAAGCAGTGGATTAAAGGGATCAGTATAATACGTAGTGTTCAGATGATAGAAATCAAATCGCAAACCCAGATTTGCTATTAATCCCTCAAATTCCATTTTATCCTGCAAATAAATGGCACCTTCCCACGGGAAAGACGAAAATTTCTGAAATTGCACGGCGCCCGGATTGGTCACATTCTCTTCATAATCGACCTTTAAATCATAGTAATAGAACTGCATTCCTGCCTTGAGAAGGTTAAAACGGTCAACCTGTCCGGCAAAACTGCCGGCAAAATAATAGGTGTTGGTCCATTTATCTCCGCGGTCATCATTTAATCTGCCCACCCGATGATTTGATGGTGCGGTATAATCGACCCAGTTACGTTTGTTCGTATAATCTTCCAGCATCTGATCTTCAATTAACAAATCGATATGGTCGGACTCATTGACACGCATATAACTGACATTAAATTCAGAATAATAGGAAGGAGTGAATGTGTGCCGGTATTCCAGGCCAGCCTGGTATGTAGTATTTGTTCTTTTTGTAATGCTGAATGTGCGGTCAAATAACCATCTTTCCCAGTTCGAGCCGATGAGATTAATGAATGAATAATCATATAAATAAGAGAGTTTAAATCTGCTATTGGGATTTGGTGAGAACGTAAAGTTTCCCATCATTTGAACATCGCTATCCGGATCGGTTGTCGGAACCATGGCGTGTTCCACGTTCCGGCGTAATGCGATAAACATCCGGACATCTTTAGTCAGCGGACCGCCGGTGGTAAAATCCAACCGATAATCAACCGTATTATCGTATTCCATGCCAATATCACGTGCACTCTGCAGCCATAATATCCTGCCGAATTCAGCGATTCTTAAGGAATCTTCATGTGTATTTGGCGGCCATTTGGGCTGGATATATTTATTTACGCCATAACCCCTATCCCATAAAGGTTTTCCGGGTTCCTGCGGATTTTCCTTGAGCCATTCTTCTGTGTCTAATAATAATTCTGAATAAATTAAATTTTTTGGATCATAGGGGCTACCTTCCCAGGTTTTATAATAAGGTAAAACTCCGGCAATTTCAAACCTTGTCTGCCATACGGACGAACCCTCCTTTGTTATCATATTAACCACCCCGGACTGGGCATTGCCGTACTCTGCACTGAAGCCACTGGTGTAAACTTCTACCTGGTCCAACCCGGTTACGATCGGACTAAACGCGCGTCTGTTATTCAGAGGATTTACGATGTTGGCGCCACCCAGTAAATATGACGCTTCACCAACACGGCCGCCACGAAAATGATCGTCCACAACGTCTGCCTGCAAATCAAGTATGTCGCCGATGTCCTGAACTCCGGCAATACTCTGGACTTCCGAAATATTATATACCTGCTTGGTGGCAGTAACATCTTTTTCTACTGTTTCCTGCGTGTAGGCAGTCACCACAATCTCTTCTGTTTCCAGTAATTGTTCGGATAGCTGGTAATCCAGCCTGGTTGTTCTATCAACATCCACCCGGACACGGGTTTTTATTTCATCCCGATAACCCATGTAAGATGCACGAACGGTGTATTCCCCCGGGCGTAAATTTATAATAAAATAACTGCCGTCAAGGTCTGTCGAAGCACCGGTGGGTATAGTGAGTGGGATTTCTCTGGATTCTTCCCACCTGGCTTCAATAAGAATATTAGCACCTACCAGAGGGTCCTTTGTATTCACATCATAAATGGTGCCGGCCAGTTTGCCGGTATTACCGGCATAGAGGTGTAATAGATTTATAAAAATAAAGAGAAAAATATATAACCATACAGAGTGTTTATGAAAGCTCATTTAAAAATACTCCTTTTTATATGGCGACTCTGCTTTGGGCTTAATTTGTAATATGTATTACAAATTAAAATAAACATTTCTTTGTCAAATGTCAAGATTGGACGTAGAATCAGCGGAATCTGATTCGCTCTCCCGGATAAAGCACATCATCTGTACTCCCGGCAATCGTATTCTGTTTGGAAAACATTAATATATTGGTCTTTTTTCTGCCCAGGTACAATAATTCACCACCCTCGTTTTCAATTTCTAGTACCAGGGTAGCAGGAATATCTATTTCTATAGAAATATCTCCATAACTGAAGTTTGTGCAATTTACCAATACTGTCGTATTATAAGCCGTGAGTATTACACTGGCATCGGTATTCATATTTGGCATTTTTTCCTGAATTAGCCATTGTTCACCATTGAGACAACTGGACAAAGATTGCTCACCTGAATTGTTATCACTCCTGATTGGTTTTACCAGCGTTATAAAACTGTAACTGCCGTTTTTAACCACCGAAATCACAGAATTATATTTGTCTCTCATATTGCCCGAATCTATTTTATAATCATCTTCTTTTAATTGTTGAATAATCAGGCCAGTTTTATCACTGTACCATTTCTCAATTGTGGTGGTGGATTTTATTTTGTAATAACCCTGCCAGACCTGCTGGTATTTATGTTTTTCGGTGGATTCAAAATGATCGCTGATAATCCAGAATCCATCGTGGAGAAACAGCACTTCCCTGAAATATGTCACATCAACTGTGTCAAACCCATTATGAGAGCCGATAAA
The DNA here is from genome assembly GCA_964445625.1 of uncultured Calditrichota bacterium. Lineage (GTDB taxonomy): Bacteria > Calditrichota > Calditrichia > JAJRVZ01 > JAJRVZ01 > CAVXXB01. Next base: position 1,350 of record CAYULK010000116.1, on the reverse strand, counting down.
ATGATCATAATTTTTTGCTTTTGTCCAGGAAATCACCTCTGGATCCGGGAGAAACATCCACTTGCCGAATCCGGATTTTCCGCGGTTGGCTTTCCAGTGTCGTCCAAGCGTAATACTGTCAACCAGGGCAACGTTTTTGACCCATGAATTTTTCCAGAAAATATAGTCCGGGTATTTATACCGAACCTGGTAATTCGGCAGAATTTCATGACCGTTCGCATAAGCCACCAGGCCCAGCATATCACCGTGTTGATGATCCGGCTTTTGAGCTGAGAGTCCTGCAGATATGGTCATATATAAATTGTTCTTATCCCAGCCGTCGCGCATAATATAGTAACCGGTTTGCTCCAATTCAGCAGAGCCAAATTCAGGTTTAATTGCTTCAATGGAATTCAGCTTCGTCAGCTGGTTTTTACCCATAAGCCAGTAGATGGATCCTGGAATTTTATCCGTAGAGAAGTAACGAAATAACGAGTCGTTAAATATGATAGATCCTATTGTCAGAGCATCATCCATCTGGTTTTTCTCGGCAAACGGAGTATCCGTATCATCCTGCAAAACGGGTAAATTTTTATTCGGTTGTGCCAGTAATACCAGCGATTCAAACATTTTTCTGAATTGCTTAACATAATTTGCAGGGAGCTTTATATTATTAATATGGGCTAATTGATATACACGAAAATAATTTTCAATATCACCTTTATGATAATGGACGGAACGCTCAAACTGAAAGCCATCCTTATTTATCTCATTTTCAATATGCCAGGTCAAGCCCTTAATGGCCTGCGCTTGCCATTTATCAGAATCAGAAAACTCAGGAAACAGTGCAGCAATCTCGAACAGGGCCACCAGGCCGCGGGTATGATGGTTACCATGCCTGTTCTTCTTTGTTCTTTTATAAAGTTGTGCGCCATGGTGTAAAAATGTGCGAATAAGCAGTAATTGTCTCTGTGAATCATACTCCGGCACATTCAGATATACATTATGACAAAAAAGCCAGTTATGTATTCTTTTTCCGGCCCTGAAAACTTCATAAATACCATTTCCGGCATCATCATACGCACCTTCGGTAAATGCCCGGTTCAGATCTGCAACCTGGGTTACAAAATATTCCAGATTTTCTGATTCATTTTCAGCAAAATACATCAAAGCCATATCAAGAGATTTTTGTTGCCGGGCCAGGTGACGCAGTTCGTAGGCCGTAACCTCTTCATTCTTCAAATTTTTAAACGGCAACTTCCAGGATGTCTGTGCACTAAAAGTTGATTTATGATAGTGCGCCTGTTCTGCGTGTTTATTCATGGCGTCAGGGAAAGCATCCGCGTAATATTTAAACCTTTGGTTGAAATT
>CAYULK010000115.1:0-9352 GCA_964445625.1 uncultured Calditrichota bacterium | reverse complement strand
GTTACAGGTATTAATTGCTTTGAAATAGCGGGTATTTTTAAGTAAATTACACTGCTTTATAAGAAAGGGAATATAATGTATCGCCTGTCTATTGAATCAAAAATATCTGCTGCACATCAACTCAGAGATTATGATGGTCCCTGTGCCCGAACGCACGGACATAATTGGAAAATCAAAGTAGAGGTAGTGGCAAATAACTTAAATAATGTTGGGATCGCTATAGATTTCTCCGATCTGAAAACAAGAACCTGGCAAGTGATCGGTCAGTATGATCATAATAATTTTAACGAAATTGCACCGTTTGATAAAATAAATCCAACTGCAGAAAATATCGCTAAATATTTTTATGATGAAATTGCAAAACTCTTGCCGGATCATATAACGCTGGCGTTGATTGAAATTTGGGAAACAGATAAATATCGTGTTACTTATGAAAAATAGCGATGAAAATAAATTAAAAATTAATGAAATATTTTATAGCATTCAGGGTGAATCTTCATTTTCCGGGCTACCATGTGTATTTGTCCGTCTGACATATTGTAATCTTCGTTGTAGCTTTTGTGATACAGAATACGCCTTTTTTGAAGGCGATGAAATGGTGATCGATGATATTTTTGATCAGGTGGTCGCTTATGAATGCCGGTTGGTTGAAATCACCGGCGGCGAACCGCTGATCCAAAAAAATGTGCAGCAGCTAATGACAAAACTATGTGATGCCGGGTATCAGGTTCTTCTGGAAACGGCCGGTCATATGGATATTTCAAATGTGGATAAACGGGTGCACTGTATAATGGACATCAAATGTCCCTCAAGCAATGAATCCGACAAAATACTCTGGGAAAATATCAGTTCCCTGACGGAAAAGGACGAAGTGAAATTTGTAATCGGAAATAAAGATGATTTTAATTATGCTGTTGAAGTAGTCGAAAAATATAAACTCAGTGATAAATGTATGGTATTATTTTCTCCGGTTTTTGATAAGTTAGGTAACGAAAGCCTGGCTCGATGGATATTGGATAATAAAATACCAGTGCGTATGCAGCTACAAATGCATAAATTTATCTGGAGTCCTGATGCAAGAGGAGTTTAGCTCTTACCCGGAGATAAGTGAAACGGTCTCCGGGTGGATTAGCATATATCGCAGAGACCGCTTTGCTAATCTCTGCTGGAGGAGGTATGTTCCCCTTGCCCGGAGATAAGTAAAACGGTCTCCGGGGTGGATTGGCAAATATCGCAGAGATCGCTTCGCTAATCTCTGCTGGAGGAGGTATGTTCCCCTTGCCCGGAGATAAGTAAAACGGTCTCCGGGGTGGATTGGCAAATATCGCAGAGATCGCTTCGCTAATCTCTGCTAAAGTAAAAAAAGGGAAAAAATATGGTTGAAATTGAAGTTTTTGAAAATAAATATCCCAACCGGGATTATAAAATAACACATGTGAATAATGAATTTACCTCGGTTTGCCCCAAAACCGGTTTGCCGGATTTTGGCGTTATAACAATAAACTATATCCCGGATAAATTATGTTTGGAACTTAAAGCGTTAAAATACTACTTCCTGGAATTCAGAAATCAGGGAATCTTTTACGAAGCTGTTACCAATCAGATGCTTGAGGATTTGGTTTCTGCATGTAAGCCGCGTTATATGGAAATCATCGGCGAGTTTAGTACGCGTGGTGGCATAAATTCAACAATTAAAGCGGTCCATGATCCGATAAAAAAGGGTTCATTTTAGTGCAACGAACTACCGCAATTGTACTTGTTTCCGGTGGGATGGATAGTTGTGTCACTGCCGCGCTTGCAGCGGAGAAACACGATCTGGCGTTTTTACATCTAAATTATGGTCAGCGTACTGAAAAAAGAGAACTCAGAGCTTTTAATGACATTGCAGATTATTATAATGTCTCCCGGCGATTGATCGTCGATATCTCGCATCTGGCTCAAATCGGGGGATCCAGTTTAACTGACCAGTCTGTTTCAGTGAGCAAGGTTCACCTGAATAGTAAAGAAATTCCGACCAGTTATGTCCCTTTTCGTAATGCGAATATCCTGTCTGTCGCCACTAGTTGGGCTGAGATCATAAAAGCAGAAAAAATATTTATTGGTGCTCTTGAAGAGGATTCATCGGGATATCCCGATTGTCGTGACAACTTTTTCAAAGCATTTAATAAAGCCATTGAACTTGGAACAAAACCGGAAACATCTATCAAAATTGTTACACCACTGATCCATATGTCAAAACAGGAGATTATTTTAAAAGGGATTGAATTAAAGGCACCATTTGGATCAACATGGTCCTGCTATCAGAACGGGGATATAGCTTGTGGAGAATGTGACAGCTGTGCATTGCGTCTGCGTGGATTTGCCAGAGCCGGGCTGGATGATCCTGTCAAATATGTAAAGCGACCTAAATATTAGTATTAATCTATCTAACCGGCTACCGACTCAATAAATTCTTCCACCCGATAACCACATTCATCAGCTTTGATCAGGAGTTTCAATAAATCTTCAATCTGAGAGGTTGATGCTTTTGCAAATCCACCGGCAAATATTGCAAGAATTGAAAAAGCCCTGATCAGCTGTTCAAATGACTCCTTATTAAAATACAGATTATCCTGGTAACGATTCACCTGTAAAAATTTGTTTGATTCTGGTTGTTCAAACAGCGCATGAAGGGCAGGAACTGGATCCTGACGAAATTTTGCATTCCAATCAGAGTGAATGATCAGAGCCCGGAGTAGATTCAGAATATGATCAGCTTCCGGCTCTGGTATTCCTGATTCAATCAGAACGTTTCTTATGATTTTTGAGAATAACAGCTCATCAAACCAGGACAAACTGAGCATTGCTGTAAAATTTTTATCCTGAATGGCTCCCAGATTGTTTAATATAATCCATAGATAATAAACAAGTATATTTTGATTTTCTGATTGAATCAGCGATGTAATTTTTTTTCTGATTTTTACTTCAGTTTTCTTGTAAAGTTGATCGGGGTTTTTAAATTTCAACAGAGCATTGAATAACTTATTCTGCTCATTTGCTAAATTGGTAAAATCACCCGAAATATTGAAATAATTTTGAAGTTCACGTATCAGGATATTTAGGTTCAAACTAAAATCAGCTGAAAGTGAGGTCTTTTTTTGAGCAGAAATTTTTTCAGCTAATAATAATAAAATTATATCTTCTGAAAATAAGTTGTAAAAGGGACTGTGAACAGGTGCTAAAAAGGTTTCTTTTAATGCCTCCTCGACACTTGGCACACCTCTGCCATCCAGAAAGGCTGTAATATGCGAATAATGGTGATATTCATCATCCCGTACCTCCCGGAAATCCATAAAAACATGATATTTAAATCCATCCAGCACAGCGAATAATCCCTGATCCTGAATCTCCTGGTTGTTTCGGATAAATTCCAGCCCGCTTATCATGTCACGGAACAGGGTAAAATATTCCGGGTCTTCGCTCAACGCCAGCCCGGAACGAAGAGAATGTGTCAACCCTTTTTGCGTACTGGCACTGGAATAACGCACCCAACCACTTGCCCGATCGTATTTATTATTATATATCACAACCGCCCGTTCGTGTCCTGCCCGGTTTGAGTAAGCAAATACATTCTCATTTACCAGGCCATGATGATCTACAAAGTCGTACAATATAAAATTCTGTACTTCACTGAACAGATATCGTTTCTTGAGAAGCGGAAAAATCTCCCGCTCATGTCTCTGTATCAGATGTTGATCTTCTTGCTCATCCCAATAGGCACGACGGTATTCCATGCCGTATTTTTCAGTGAAACCCTCTATCTGTCCGTGACCGAACATCGGTAAACCGGGCAGGGTGGACATCAGGATACAGACGCCAAAATATTTATCATCCTTGCCAAACTGAGCGACCGCAGTTTCTTCATCCGGATTATTCATAAAATTGACATAGCGCTTCATAATTTCCGGGTTAAATTCCATAACTTCTTTTATTGCCTGACGATATTTTTGATTTTCCTCATTCTTAAGCATGTTCATAAAAGCACTGTTATATACACGGTGCATGCCCAGGGTACGAACAAAGTAGCCTTCCATCATCCAGAATGCCTCGGCCAGAAGTAAAGTATCCGGGACCTCCTGTGCCACGCGGTCGACGAGTTCGCGCCAGAATTCTACGGGGAACATTTTATTAAACTCTTCTCCGGGAATAGCAAATTCTGAACGGCTGGGAATATCGCCACCACTACCGGGGTGCGGATACCACAGGCGTTGAAAGTGCTTTTTTGCCAGAGTCATGGCTGCATCAAGGCGGATAACCGGAAATTGCCGGGCCACGTTGAGGATCGCCTGAATGACTGCTTCCCGGACTTCTGCCATAAGGAAATTTAACTGCGCTGTGTCATTCCATGGCATACTGGTACCATCATTACCATGATAAATATATTTGATATCCCCGGTGTAGTGATCAACACGCTTAAATACCACGGCGGCATCGGTGTGATTCCAGTATCCGTCTTCTATATAGATTCCCACCCGTTCGTCCCCGGATAAATTCTGTCCGTTAAAACTATATCCCGGAAAAATCGGGTGATCTGACTGGATAAACCAGTCCGGATGCTCCAATACCCATTTTGAGTACAATCCAGTATGATTTGGGACCATGTCACTTGCCAGACGCATACCTCTCTGCCAGGCACGTTCCCTGAGATTATTTAATGCACTTTCACCACCCAGATCATTGGCAATCGTATAGTCAAACAAGGAATATGCTGAACTAATTGCTTCCGGATTTCCATTAATTTGTTTGATTTTTTGTGACGCACTGCTTCTCTCCCAGAGTCCTATCAACCAGAGAGTTGTAAATCCGCTGGAGGTGAGTATATCAAGTTCTTCATCAGGTATTTGATCAAGTTTACTGATATCGCGTTTATACTTTTTTGATAATTGATCCAACCAGACATAGATACTTTTAGCGATCATGACAACATTCGGCATCCAGTCCAGGTCGGAACTGAACCGCTCATATTCTTCGTCACCTACTGAACCAAAATCAGGTAAACAGGTAGGTCCCGGGCCACTGAACACGGGTTTGTTTTCTTCTTTGATCATGTCAAAACTGCTGAGCAAACGCAAGATATATTTTGACAGCAGTTTACCCCAGTACTTTCTCACATATTCTAACTGATCTATAAGTGAATTTGGAAATTTGATAGCCGGCGTGCGAAGCATATCAATCAGAAACTGATCATCCGGGCCAAATTTTGGTTTTGTCTCAAAGAAATCATTCAGCGCCCCCATTATTTTACGATAACCGGTCTCCTTACTAATACGAGTGTCATCAAATAGTTCTTTAAATGGAGAAAAAGCAGGATTGAGATTGGCCAGGTAGAAGATGAGTATTTCCTCCAGGGCTATTTCCTGATTACTAATCTTTGCGGTGCTGCCGGATAAATACTTCTCAACAGTTTCTTCGCGGCGATAAACTGAAAGCGGCGGAAAATCGGATACAAACTTATGGAGTAAAATAGTTAAGTCCTCTTTTCCGATATGTTTATTCAGATATTCAACAGCCTGTTTAAACACTGAATTATCTTTTTCTACTTTAAACAGATGTACTACGTAGTGCAGGATTTCATCGATTAATCCCATGGCGTTTAACTGACCCGCTTTAATCGCTCTTTCCGGAAAGAGAGTCAGGTCCTGCTTTTTATTTATCCTGGCTGCCAGTGATCGTACTGCAAAAAAATTTGCAAATACCACGTCGCCGTTTTGGGCAAATAAACTTTCATCCAGCTGATAAAAGTCACGCATCTCACGCGAAATATGAAATTCAAAGATGGGCCTTTGTGGATTATTTAAGAAAAACATCACAATGAATCCTTTAAATTTAGTTTTTTAAATACCATATGGATTCTTACTCATCCAGAAGTTCTTTCATTCGCTTATTGTCTTCAACTCCGTTTTCGTCCACCTTTTGATAGGTACTCCCGTAGCCTTTGTCCTGACGCAGTTGATTCAGTTTATTTTTTTGGATATAAAGATCCTGAAGCTTTTCCACATCAAGTCCGGCAATCTGGCATTTGCTAACCCAGAAATGCAGTTCATCAATCAGCTCAATGGATATGTTCTGCCAGTCAACCGGAGATGGATCTTTCCACCACTTCCATGGAACAGAGTCTTCAAGCTCAATTGATTCATGAATCTGAGCCCGGTTATAATGCAGAAGCCATTCCACACGCTTCTTTTCAAGATCCGGATTTTGTTTTGTATGATCGCATAATTCGTCGTAATCCACATTATGCCGTTCTTTCAGGATCCTATTATTCAGATCATGTTGTTTTTCAAATATAACTTTTAGAATATCCATTATCCCTCCGATGAACCATTATCCTCATGCAATGTTTTTACAAATACAAATAAAGTCCGGTTGCCTCGTCTCACAAATAATTGCACATAACCAGGTTTGTTTTTAGAAATAAGAACCAGAAGTTTTTTAAATTCGTCAACAGAACCTACCTTCCGATCATTAATGGTAAGAATCAGATCATGAATCATCAGGCCGCTCAGACTGGCCGCACCGGCTTCTTCTACACGAGAGACCCAAACGCCTTCTATGTCGAAATCCAGGTCATTTTCCAATATAATATCCTTGGTAAGTTCTTTTATACTAAAACGCAAAAATTCCTCAGAGTGCTCTTCGGAAAAATATTTACTGATCGGTGCATTTTCTAATGTGACCGGAATATGATGTACTTTTTTATCACGGATAAAGGAAATACTGGTTTTTTTCGCAGGAAGTGACCGGATATAATTTCGCATAACCTCCAGATCCTGGTCTTCTTCACCCTGGACTTTAAACTCATCAATTCCAGTAATAATATCACCTACCTGAAGGCCAGCCTTCTCACCCGGTGACTGAGGTACAACTGAATTGACAATAATTCCATGAGTATCTGGTAAACCCCAGTATTCACTCATTTCTTGTTTTAAAATCTGCATCCGGATACCCAGCCAGCTTTTTCCGGTACCATTTTTTTGTTTTTGCATTCTAGGCGGGTCTTTTATCAAATCGATCAGGTAGGTCCCTGGTAACACGGGTGTGATAAATGAACTGCTGCCGGAGAAATCCATGCCATAATCGTAGGAACTTACATAGTCACTGGTACGAAAAATAATACCGGACGGTTCGCCTTCATCATCTATTGCCAGACCACCGGCCGAAAGCGGTGAAAATGATGTAGTTGTGAGTACTTTACGAAAGGGTTTTTCTATTATCGCATTAATATTATGACTGGTTACAATGTTCTCGAGATTATATTGCTCATTCATGTATTGAATGATGTATAATTTATCTCCAATTACCGGATCATTAATTTTATTGAACTCAACAGGATCGGGAAGATCATCAGGTTGTTTTATCTGAATAAAAGCGATTCTGTAATCTTCATCAATACCTACTAATTCTGCCTCATATTTATTATCGGTGTCAAATATTACGGTGATATCCTCGGGCTTACTCTGACCGGCATTGTAAAAACGACTCTGCGAAACGATATCAAGTTTTGCCGGAAATATATTGTCGGATGTTAGAATAAGTCCATCGGTATTTACCAGAATACCGGTTATTTTTTTCTTAATCCTGGCATCATCTTTTATTTCACGAACCTCATACTGTGGCTGGTAAAATTCAACCAGACACATACTTTTTTGTAAATCTGCTATACTTTCCGGCCATTGTGCCGTGAGACCGGATATCGTCATGACTAAAATCACTAATATATTTCGTAACATAAAATTACTCCTTCAACAATGCAAAGTGCGTGACGTTCCGGTAAACAAGACGAAGCATGACCCCCTTATCAGGGAGTGTTTTTAAAGTTTCATAAATGTGTTTAAAATGATCCAGATCTTCGATTTCATTCTCGTCAATATAGCGTATTACATTTCCACGAAAGATATCAACCTCATCAGCTATACTTCCGGAGCGGACCCCTGATACAAGCACGCCTTTATCATCTTTAAGACGAAGATTTTTTATAATCCGGGGTGTCAGTTCTTCAACTGATATCCCCCAACTTTCACATTCAAATTCATTACCTTCAAATTTTCCACGCTGCTCTGTTTGAATAGCTGCCGCAAATTGATTTTTATCTCTGGTGTATTGAATTTCAATATCAGAACCAACCGGAATTTCAGAAATCAGTTTTCGGATTATTGGTAATTCTTCTTTATAAACAGCGCTTACTTTTTCCCCATTCACTTCTGTAATCAAATCGCCGGCTTTTAAACCAGCCTTTTCGGCCGGAGAGCCGTTATCGATCTGGGCAATAAATACTCCCTCCAGATTTCCTATTCCCACATAATTTCTGTATTCCTTTATTTCCTGCCATTCGACACCGATCCAGGACCGGTTTACCTCACCCTCCTTTTTGATGCGGTCAATTACAAGTTTTGCCGTGTTAACCGGAATGGCAAATCCCAGATTTTCTCCAAAGAAAATAGCGCGTGCATTAATTCCGATAACTTTGCCCTCCAGGTTAACCAGTGGGCCGCCGCTGTTACCGGGGTTTATAGCCGCATCGGTTTGGATCCAAAGATTAAAGGGCGAAACCATTTGTCCGCGATCCTCAAAATAGCGATCGATAGAGGATACGACACCCATTGAGAGAGAACGGCTTAAGCCAAGTGGTGAACCAAGTGCCAGGACAATTTCACCAACCTCCAGATTATCACTATCACCAAATTCAATGAAGGGAAAGGGTTGTCCGTTTCTGCCTGATTGATCCAGCTTAAGAACTGCCAAATCAGTCAAAGCATCAAGACCAATTACTTCGGCGTAAACTTCTTCGCGATTTTCAAGGGTACATTTTACATGTTTGGCTTTTTCAGCTACATGATTATTAGTAAGTACATAGCCATCCGGTGAAAAAATCATGCCGGATCCGGTTACCTGTACTTTTACTTTTTTACCCGCAGAGAATATTTCCTTCACAGGCTCTATGTGGACCAGGGCAGGCATGACTTTATTCTTAGCGTCTAAAATTTGTTTTTGAAGCACATCGCCGGCGTATACTGATCCAATAATTGAAAATAATAAACTTAGAATTATAGAAGTCCTAATCACATTGTATCGCATGGTAATTTTTTTCATCCAATTTTATTTATTATGTTAAAGGTTTTTGTGGAATTTATTAAACTATCTTGAAAAATTCATAGCCACCAAGACTCAAAGTTTTTGAAATCATAGATTTAAGGTATCTTGAAAAAAAATAATTAAAAGACTCTATTGAAATGTCACAATGCAACTAAGTGATTATTTCTTCGAGACTTAGAGCCTTTGCCTGCTCCACGCCTGCCGGCGGGCACGGCGCCTT
>CAYULK010000114.1:0-9359 GCA_964445625.1 uncultured Calditrichota bacterium | reverse complement strand
TCCGCGGAAAAACCGATTTCGATATATTCAGCGACGAACATGCCTATGAAGCCTATGAAGACGAACAAAATATCATGAAATCGGGCACATCGATCATAAACAAAGAAGAGAAGGAAACATGGGAAGACGGAAGAATTACCTGGGTTTCTACTTCGAAGGTACCGCTAAGGCAAAAAAGCGGGAAAATAACCGGTATTGTTGGTATATCACATGATATTACTGAGAAAAAGGAAACGGAATCAAAACTTAAGAAATACCGGGAAAATCTTGAAGAGACCAAGCGTCAGACAGATAATATTCTCACAAATGTCGAGGAGGGACTTTTCCTCCTAAACCAGGATTATATTATAGCCGGTCAACATTCCAGGGAATTAAAAAATATCTTAGAAGAGAATAGGATAGCCAACAGGAATCTGCTGGACATATTACGGAATAAAGTTGACGCGGAAATTCTTGATGCCACTCGTCAATATCTGGAGTTATTATTTGATGATGAGCATGATGAAAAAGTGCTGGAAGATCTGAATCCGCTTTATCAAATGGAAATGTTAATTCATAAGAATATAAAGTACCTCACATTTAATTTCAGACGTATAAAAAAGCGCAGGGGGCAGAAAAAGAGTGTGATTGTTACTGTAAATGATGTGACAAAAGAAATCATGCTTCAGCAATCCCTGGAAGAGGAAAAAGCTCAAAGTCAAAGGAAAATGGACTGGATGCTTTGTATTCTTAACATTGATCCCGGGATGCTCAAAGAATTTATCACCAGTGTACAGGCAGAGATGACACAGGTAGATGATGCATTTCAGGAGTTGTCAGAAAACCAGAAAGAAAATGAGATAATGAACAAGTTATACCGGTCACTGCACACTATCAAGGGAAATGCAAGTCTGCTTGAATTAGACTTTTTGGCCGATCAGGCCCACCATGCGGAAAACGTAGTCTCACGAATAAAAAATAAGATGAAACTGGTTGCAAGAGACCGTAAAGAACTCAAATCCCAAATTGGGAATATTCACAAAATTTATGACGAATTAAAAGAACTCATCAATCATATTGCCAAAATTCATGATCAGTTTCGTCCGAAACGCAGCCATGAACAAAGGCAATTACTAATATCACTTAAAAAATTAATCGATTCTTTATCCGAAAATTATAATAAAAAGATCAAATTTGATCACAGCGCTTTTGACAGTAGTTCTCTACCATATGAACACCGATTATTAGTCCGGGACATCTTAGTTCAGTTGGTCAGAAATTCGGTTTACCATGGCATTGAAACTATGGATAAACGATCGGATTCAGGTAAACCCAAATCCGGTAATATAAAACTTACCGGAAAGAGCGATGTAAATAATCATATTATCAGATTTTTTGATGACGGACAAGGTATTAATATAGAAAATTTAAAAGAGAAATCAATTAAATCCGGTAGATGGCCACTCGCACAAATTAACCGTTGGACGGATCAGGAGCTACTTGCTACTATTTTTGAGCCGGGCATCACAACTGCAGACAGTACTGATATTACCGCTGGCCGTGGCATTGGGCTGGATTTAATCAGGAAAAAAATCAAGACGATGGGAGGAGCTATCAATGTTGAATCTGAGGCGGGCAAATCTACATGCTTTACTCTAACGATCCCGGTTAAAACCAAACAAGATGTACGCGCATAATGAAGGCACAATATTCTTCGGCTGAAAGGTGGGGTTTTTAAGAATACCAAAGAATCGATCCAAAAAAAAGGAAAAGAAAAATTATTCACCAATCGAAATATCATCAGACAGTTCATTAATATCATCATCTTTGTAGGGAAAATATTCTTTCAGTTTCTGACCGATCATTCCGATGCCCGTTGTCAGCCCGGTAACAAAATCCCCGGATTCAAACTCTTTTTGCATAACTGTTCGTACATCCGCCCAAAAATTATCCGGAACAATTTCGTTGATTCCTTCATCACCGAAAATGGCAAATTTCTGATCTTTCACTGCCAGATAAATCAGGGTACCGTTGTGCAATTGCGTCTCATGCATTTTGAGCTTTTCAAAGAGCTGCACCGCTCTCTCAAGGGTATCTTTTTTGCATGATGATTCAATATGCACGCGGATTTCTCCGGAAGTTTCCTTCTCGGCTTCTTTTATCGCATTGACAATTTGCTTTTTTTGTTCTTTGGAAAAAAACTTTTCTACATTCATTTATAATTTTCTTTTAAATTTTTATTAACTTGATCTATTCATAAATCTGATTCAAAGCTATAGGATGGTCTTTCTGTCTCCCCCGGCCCTCCGGGCCGGGGGAGACAGAACCCCTGAAACAAGTTCAGGATAACGGATTCTCAGATGGACGATATAAATATCGTCCTACCAGCTGCCGCTGGCGCCACCTCCCCCGGACATACCACCAAACCCGCCGCCGAATCCACCACCAAAGCTACCTCCCCCGGATCTGCCACCACCAAATCCGCCAAAAATAACCGGACCGGCGAATCCACCCCGACGCCGGGAACCATAACCGGTAGCGCGCGGTCCGCGAAAAATACGTGTCAGTATAGTAAAAAGGATAAAACCCAGCACCAGGAAATGAACCGGTATGCCTTTATCTTTTTTATTCTGAGGCCGGGGTAACCGGTATTTTCCTTCAACTGCAGGAATCAGCATTTTCAATGCGGCTTCTAATCCGCCATAATAATTGCCTTTTTTAAACTCCGGTGTGATAATCTCGCGGATAATCATTCCGGCCTGGGCATCGGTAACCACATCCTCCAAACCATACCCGACTTCGATGCGTATCTGCCGGTCCTGAATAAAAACGGCTATCAGAATTCCATTATCCTGTTCGGCCAGACCGGGACGCCATTTTTCATATAGTTTAACTGTAAAATCTTCCGGATAAGCGTTTTCAGGCAGCCGGTTAAACAGAGCAATAAAAATCTGATTGGAAGATCGTTTTTCCAGAGCAGACAACTCGTTGTCAAGAATTTGTTTTTCCTGCCCGGATAATACACTGGCATAATCATTAACCCAGGACGCCGGTTTATCCGGTATGTTCTCCTGACTAAAAGCAGGAACAGCTAAGATTACCAATAAGATAATTATACTTAAAAGAACGGGCTTGTATTGAGATATTCCGAACAAATTATTTTCCTTTTTTATTTAATCTGACCAATTCATATCGCAGCCCAAGGCTGCAAACAAAGAAAATAAGTCCCGCGCCAAAGGCGGGCAAGCACGGATTGCACTGATTAGCACGGATTAAAACTAAAATAATAATAATATTAAAATGAAATCCGTGTCAATTCGTGTAATCCGTGGATAAAAATTTTTAAAAATTTCTATATTCTTTTTTTCTTAGTGTCTTAGTGGCAAAATTAATAACGTCCTCTAAAATTTTACCTGTGGTGCTTTTTCAGCACCGGTATCGGCCTGGAAGTAGTTTTTCTGACCAAAGCCGAATATTCCGGCCATAACATTTGCCGGGAATACCCGGACCGCCGTATTATAATTTTGCACCGACTCATTAAATCTGCCGCGCTCCACACTGATGCGGTTTTCTGTACCCTCTAACTGTGTTTGCAGATCAGCAAATCGTTGATCTGCTTTTAATTCGGGATAGCGCTCAACCACCACCATCAGGCGTTGCAATGCCGAAGTTAAAGCACCCTGCGCCTGCTGGAATTTAGCAAATGCTTCCGGATTGTTCAACACATCCGGCCCAATGTTGATTTGACCACCCACTTTGGAACGGGCATTGACTACGGCTTCCAGTGTCTCACGTTCATGGCCGGCATATCCCTTAACTATTTCCACAAGGTTAGGAATTAGGTCCGCCCGGCGTTGATAGACATTTTCCACCTGCGCCCATTTCTGGTTCACACCTTCTTCCAGTATTACAAAATTATTATAGCTGTTCTTGAACATAGAATAACCAATGATAATAAGAAGCACAACAACACCCAGAATAATATAGCCTTTTTTCATTTTACCTCCGTCGCCTTACAATATAATTTAATTCAATTTTATTAAGATCATTGATGCCCGGTTAACGCGCTCAGATCAAATACTGTTTTATTCCGGTTTCCTTCACTATCCTCGTTTCCAAGTTGTACCCGGGAACACATAATTTATTCAAAATTTGGATATATTACTATAGAAATTTTCAGGTTTGTGTGTTGCTCTACCCTTTTCTCGAGGATACTGTAAATATTTAATTTCATCAGGTTGAATTTTGGCAGTTTTTACTCAACGGTCATGGTTTCGTTTATGGGATTAGGGTAGTTCTGTAAAATTTTACAAGAGTATTTCTTTTAGACGGTTTATTTCCGCGTCATAAAATACCATTAAAATTCGGAGCAAGCTGATGTAGTAAAAAGAATTTTTAAACGCAGAGTCGCGGAGATTAAATATATTTTTTTAACTTGATATGCATATAAACCATGAAGTACGCGAAGATTGCGGCGTAATCATCGAAATGGCGAAAAGTATCGCTTGTCCTTTCTCTTTTAAAAATGTATATTTCATAATACATACTTTAAATATGGCGGACAAATTTAAAAACATGTTTCACAGAATTCTTCGATTTTCAAAAAACAACAGTTTTTTTCTTTTCGGCGCGCCAGGAACAGGAAAAACATTTTTACTAAAAAAACATTTTTCAAATTCAGTCTCGCTTTATATTGATTTATTGGATCCTGACGAAAATGAAACCTTTAGTCTACGCCCTAAAACATTAGTCGAGCGTCTGGCTGCTGCGCCAGATACTACGCAATGGGTAATCATAGATGAAATTCAGAAAATTCCGAAGCTGCTTGATTTAGTGCATCAGCAGATTGAGTCTTCAACTTTTAAATTTGCGCTGTCCGGTTCCAGCGCCCGAAAGCTAAAACACGGTGGCGCTAATCTCTTAGCCGGACGCGCATTTGTTTACAGTCTGTTTCCCTTAACCGCACATGAAATTGGCAGCCGATTTTCTCTGCAATCAACACTGGAATGGGGTACACTGCCTGGAATTTTTGCCTTAAACAATAAAAAAGACAAGCAAAATTTTTTGAGAACTTATGCCCATACTTATCTGCGCGAAGAAATCATTCAAGAACAAATTGTGCGCAAATTAGATCCTTTTCGCCGTTTCCTGAATGTGGCTGCACAGATGAGTGGACGTATAATCAATTTTTCTAAAATCGCTCGAGAAACCGGGGCCAGCACGCCTACCATACAAACCTATTTTCAGATTCTGGAGGATACATTAGTTGGATTTTTATTAGAGCCTTTTCACGAATCCATCCGCAAACGCCAAAGCGGTAGTCCCAAGTTTTACTTTTTTGATACCGGTGTACAAAGAGCCCTGGAAAACATGTTGACCGTTAAGCTAAAACCGCAAACTTACGCTTATGGTATGGCTTTCGAACATTTTATCATCAACGAAATCCATCGGCTGCAATCCTATGCTGAAAAAGATTTTCGCCTTTCATACTTACGTACGAAAGACGGCGTTGAAATTGATTTAATTATCGAGCGTCCCGGACTAAAACGTGCCCTCGTGGAAATTAAATCATCAGAACATATTACAGAAGATGATCTGCGGCCGCTGCAATTTTTAAGCAAAGACATTTCAAACAGCGAAGCGTTTTGTCTTTCACTGGATACAAAGCCGAAAAGAATAAATGGAATTCTGTGCCTGCCGTGGCAACAAGGGCTTACAGAACTTGGAACTACGTGAGCGATAGGCGATATGCAATAGGCCATAGCTGATAGTCAACAGAAAAGGGCAAAAAATCAGAATTGAGGCAGAAAAAAAGGGCAGTCCGACTCAAAGCCTGTTCAGCAAACCAATCAGAAAAGGCGTCGTTAGCGGTGATTCCGAGCCATGGATTTTTGGATCCCAGGCAATACTTGGGGAATTGTCAATGTTCCATGAGACATACGGCTTCTACGTACACGCATATCGTTATAATCTACCAAACTCCCGGGAGGATGGGAAAAAGAGAGTAAAAAAGCTTAAGCAAGAGAGCACGACCGGGGACAATATTGGTTGGGGTTATTCTTAGTTCAACGCAGCAGGATCATCTTCTTCACATCGTGAAAATCGCCGGCCTGGATACGATAAAAATACAGGCCGCTGGGCAACATGCGGGCGTCAAAATGATAGGCATGATTGCCGGCTGATAATTCCTTTGATTCAATAATATCCACTCGTTCACCAAGTGTGTTGAACACCTCCAGTTGCACAAACTCAGCATGCGTTAATGAAAATTCGATAGTCGTAATGGGATTGAACGGATTGGGATAATTTTGTTTTAGTGAAAATGTGTTGGGGATATTCATGTTTTGTTCAGACACAATAGCTGTGGCCGTACTTTTTTGCAGAATATTCCAGGATTTATTGTTGTTTTCATGAATTTCAGGTAAGGTATTTTGTTCGTCGATCACAGCATAAATTCGTGGGAATGTTCCAATACCTGACGGAACTTTCCAATCCATTTTAACAATTTTTGTCCCGCGGGAAGGAACAGCTTCGCCGGTAAAAACCTCTGTTTCACCGCCTATACCTGTAATTATTGTTCCGCCGCTATCGGGATTACCTATATAAAATTTGACCCCCATTGGTCCCGGTGTTGGCTTTAGGCCAAAATTATTTACACGTGATTCTATGGTAATTATATCACCGGCACGTGGATTGGCCGGATAAAAAATGATATCCTTGGTTTGGTACCGTTTGGCTTCATCCTGCAAAGTAAAGCCTTTTTCCGGATCATAGCGCCAGGGCAGAATAAAAGCCGGATCAGCCAGATCACCATAATGTACCTGCCACCAGGTGTCTGTACCACCCGGGGCTGACAGCTCCGGTTTTACGGCGTAGTCGATTACCAGAGCTCCATTATTTGCCCAATACGCATATGGTGTGACAATATACCCGACTTCGCCAATGCCCGGATCGATAGCATCCAAATGGACATCCAATTGCAAACCGTTTGATACCTCGGTACGCTGTGTCTGGATGTCCTCGCGGTTATAACTGCCGTTCAGGCTAAATCCCATCCCCCAGCCGCTGACCGATGCACCCCAGTCACGACTGAATTCCTTGGCAGTGGTCACTTCATTGGATTGAAAATCTTCAAAGAGCAGACTCCAGTCATAACTTGAATTGGCGTCCAGGACAAAACTGTTATTATAATCCCCCTTAATCTTTTCGTCCAGCACAGGATTGTCAGACAACAGAGGATATTCACGATATGAGAGAATATTTCCCACTTCATGATTCGGGATATAGTCATAGCCGCTCCAGCTTTTACTTGGGAACCAGCGGTTCTCGGCAACCAGAGGTTCAACGACCAAAACATTTCCCTGTACTTCATCATTCACATACACCGGGTATTCATAAATATTATAATCCATCACCATAGCATATATCCGGTCGTCTTCAATGGCATCGACAGAAATGCCGACCGTAACTTTTGTAGATGAATTGGCCACTTTTGAGAATCTTTTACCATAAGTTTCTGACAGGTGTGAACTTACAGAAACACCAAAAAAACTGAATCCGGCGCCGGCTGTCCAGGATAACGACCAATCCATATTTACTTCCGTTTCAACTTCGGCAAACTGACTGGATTCCTTTACATAAGAAGAAACAAATTTGCCATCATTGTTATTATAGCTCAGACTGACATCATATGGCGTATCATCCAACACATCAAAATGAATCGGAGGTGCATTTAATATGACCAGGGGCTGGAGGATCTTTGTAACCGAAAACTTACGCGGAGCGCCAAGCCGGATATCACCATCAAAATCAGCTACCTGGACAGGTTCTGTTTTTTCGTATGAAAGATATGGGCCTTTGTATATTAATTTTGTTTCTACAAAATTCCCGCCCGCATCTGTAATTATCTGATACATCCAGTTCCTGCCATAAGATGTTTGGTTCGGGACAAGAATTTCCATCACCGGTTTAGTTTCCAGCGTGTCCTTTCGTATATCACCCACCGAAATATTCATAAAAAAATCACCGACAAGAGTGTCCAGATCCGCCCACATTGTGAGTTCTGAATTTTCCTGCATCTGCAAAATTTTAAATGACTGTACATCCACCGGACCATAAGTCGAATATGTCGCTAAAATCTCATCCAGACGGTCATTATTTAAATCCTTGCTTATCAAGGTGCTGACACTGTTATAGTAACAACCATAAGGGATTGTGTCCTGCATCTGAATAAACGGCGAAGCTATCTGAAATTCTGCCAGCTGATCATTAAGTTCTACCGGAAAAAGCAGATATGATATGGTATCGGCCGGTTTTGTCTGCCATTGGGAACGCAAATACGGATTATATTGATTGATACCGATTACTGCCTGCTCTTTATCCACTGAGTTAAAATGACCAACTGCCAGATTTATATTTGAAACATCGTAAGTTGTATCCGGCTGTGTGTATATAATTTCTCCGGCTGCATTCTCCAGTTGTCCGGTACCCTCATTATAAGTATATAAATTAGCAAACAGTTGCCAGCCGTGCGGTGCCATACTTTCCCGACCGGTTAAAAGAATTTCATCTATACCGTCACCGTTAAAATCTGCACATTCCAGATCAAACAAATATAAATAATCCTCGCATAATCTCATTATTGGTGGTTCCTGTACGACCTGATCCATGATACTGCCTTTTTCCTCAACTGTCAGTGAGTCCGATATGTCGAACAGAGTAAGATTAACGTAACCATTTTTATCACCATCATCTGCCCACCAGGCAACAATAAATTCCATGAGGGAATCAGAGTCAAAATTTCCAATTTGAACCAGGGCCACAGGTGGCATACCAAATTCAAAGCCAGAATGAATAACCGGAGATTGTTTCTGCAGCTGAATTTCTCTCTGCCAGCCGGCCAAACTGTCGATTCCCAGCAAGTCCGGATCCGGTTTTAAGACAACAATCTCAACAGCCCCATCTGCAGTCCAGACTGCGACAATTTCATTTAATCCGTCAGCATCCAGATCATTTACCGCAATATCGTAAATTACACCATATCCGCCTGGTGAGATTAGGTAAGATAGCATATTTATCATGGTATCGCCGGGGGCAAATTCCATTTCCCTGAAATATTTATATATAGAAATATAGCTCGCTTCAGCGCCCCCTTTTATTTTCACAATTTCCTCACCTCCGCCTCCGCGAATGATATAGGATTCCGCCAGCGGATCTTCTTCCGGTTCCTGGGCAAAAGTCAGATTAAATAAAACAATAAATATCAGACTCAAGAAAAATAACTTTTTCATGCCGACACTCCTATTCTTATTGTCAAAAAAAAGGATATTTAACGCAAAGACCTGCCTACCGGCGGGCGCAGCGCAGAGAAACCGCAAAGT
>CAYULK010000113.1:0-9379 GCA_964445625.1 uncultured Calditrichota bacterium | reverse complement strand
CCGGTTTTACCGGTCTATTACCCGTTTTCGCCGATTTCTTCATTGTTTTTAGTTGGTTACTCCGTTTATTTGATGAAAGAATATATGTTATTAGACTAATTGGAAAAATCTTTCACCATGACACCAGCTAAATCAAAAAACAACCGTTCGGGATTCGGGATTGTGTTGATCATTATCGGGGCTTTGTTCCTTTTACGCAACCTGGATCTGATATCATTTAATATCCTGCATTATATGCTTACCTGGCAGGGCATACTGATCATTATCGGCGCGGTGATGTTGGCATCGCGGCCCGATAAATCCATCGGATTGATCCTTATTACCATTGGCATCTTTTTTATGTTTCCGCATATCTGGCATATCCCTGGCTTTAACATGCGCCTGTGGTGGCCTGTGATTTTGATTGTGCTGGGCCTGGTATTTATGGCCGGCAGGAACGGGTATCAGAATAAGCAGCCGGAGGATAGTGGCAATGACAGCAATGCCAGGGGAAACGACACCCTTCAATCCGGACCTGAAAATAAATCACATTAATTAAACCTTTAAATTCTACAGGTATGTCACATACGCAAAATAAACGATTAGGATTAGGACTCGTTTTGATAACAATCGGACTGATTTTCCTGTTAGACAACTTGAATTTGATTCCTGGCAGGGTAGCACATTACATTTTCTCGTGGGAAGGAATTCTCATCATTATCGGATCTTTTATCCTGATCTCGAAATCAAACAAGACTCCGGGTATTATCCTGGTAGCCATCGGTTTGTTCTTCCTGTTACCGGATCTGTTTTATATTCCCGGCTTTCGAATGCATATTTGGTGGCCACTGATACTCGTCATTCTTGGGTTGATGTTTATTCTGCGGCAACAAGGCCATCGGGGATTCGGAACCAGGGTTCCGTCAGGAGATATAGATTATCTTGACGATGTGAGTATATTAGGCGGCGGAGAGGTGATTATAACGTCAGATAATTTTAAAGGAGGAAAAGTAACAGCCATTTTCGGTGGGTCCTCATTCAATTTTAAAAAAGCTACGCTGGCGGAAGGGATTAATGTGATTGATCTGATTGCCATGTTTGGCGGTTCTACGTTTATTATACCTGAAAACTGGAACGTACGCGTGGAAGTAACTTCGGTATTCGGTGGATTTTCAGACAAAAGGCGTTTTGCATCCGATACGGTTATTGATACTACCGGGACGCTGGTAATCAAAGGAATTGTTTTATTTGGCGGTGGGGAAGTGAAAAGCTATTAACCTGCTATATTTGTTTTAAACTGTATCCAATTGGCTTTACATTGTGACTACCGTTTGTAGTTAAAACTTTAAACAAATATGCTTAATCCTCTGGTAACCAATCAAATATACAAACGTATTTATCTGTTTATTTGGTTGATTACCGGTGTGCTTCACTACCTGATTCTGCGGTTTGCTGTCGATATAAATCATTTCAGCGCGCTACTTGATGCGGTGATTTTTAATGTATTATTTACCGTAATCGGGTATGGCATCTGGTATGTGGTGCGATTTTCAGGTCTCGAACCCGGAAATATTTTCAATGCAATCATAACACATCTCCTTGCGGCGGTTATACTTGCTGCCGGCTGGGCAGGAACCGGATATATGCTGCTCAAACTGATACCGGGCGCAGGATCGGGATATTTGCTTTTTGTTGAAGAAACATTATACTGGCGTGGTGCGTTGGGGATCATCTATTATATTTTAATTGCCCTGAACTACTACCTGGTTATTTTTTACACCGAATACCAGCAGCAGAAACTCCGTAAATCAGAAATGGACCGTTTATTGAAAGAAAGCGAACTCAGCATGCTTAAAGCACAGATCAACCCGCACTTTATTTTTAATAGCCTTAACTCCATCAGCTCGCTCATTCTTACAACACCTGACAAAGCCCATGAGATGGTTATAAACCTGTCCGCATTTCTGCGGTACACCATTGCCCCTCGTGATAAAAAGCTGGTGAAATTGAGTCAGGAGCTGGAAGCAATAAATCTGTATTTATCCATTGAAAAAATACGTTTTGGCGATAAACTAAATTTGACTGTTTCATGCGATAAAAGCCTGGATAACCTGACTCTTCCCAATATGATTCTGCAGCCTTTGGTAGAGAACGCGGTAAAATACGGCGTGTATGAAAGTACGGATACCTGTAAGATCAGTATTTCATGCCACGTAGCACAGAATACGCTTATAATTCATATTATAAATGATATTGAACCGGGTGGAACACCTAAAAAGGGAAAAGGTATCGGCCTGAAAAATGTAAAATCAAGGCTCAAACTGATCTATGAGAAGGACAATTTGTTGAAAATTGAAAAGGCAGAGGACAAATTTTCAGTTAAGTTAACCATACCGCAATGAACATAAAGGTACTTATTATTGATGACGAGCAGCCTGCCCGCGACATTATTGAACTTTTTCTTCACGATTATGAAAATGTAAAATTACTCGGGCAATGTAAAAACGGTTTTGAGGGCATGAAAATGATTGCCGGACTGAAACCGGATCTTATATTTCTTGACATCCAGATGCCAAAAATTGACGGGTTCGAAATGCTTGAGCTGATTGAAGAGCCGCCGGCAGTGATTTTCTGCACAGCGTATGATGAGTATGCGATAAAAGCATTTGAATATCAGGCTGTTGATTATCTGCTGAAACCATTTACCAAAGCCCGGTTTGACGAGGCGATGAAAAAGGCAGAAGCCGGCATGAAGGCAGAAGCTCCAAAACGACAGGAAATGTCGGAGTTGTCAGAGTCGTATCATCACGAGTTGGAGCGCATTGCGATAAAAACCGGAGAAAAGATCGATATCATACCGGCGGATGCCATTCAATACCTTGAAGCCCAGGATGATTATGTGGAAATTCATTCGGATGGTAATAAGTACCTGAAGCAGCAAACCATGAATTATTTCGGGCGTGCATTGCAGCAGGAAAAGTTTGTACGCATCCACCGGCGGTATATTGTAAATATCAATGAAATAGACCGTCTTGAAAAATATGGGAAAGAAACCTGGGTGGCGAATTTGAAAAACGGAGACCGTCTGACAGTGAGCGCCACCGGTTATAGCAGGCTGAAGAAAGTGTTGGAAATATAGGAAAGTAAGGTTGGCATTCTCCGCATTTTAATATGAAGTTGAGAAATTAAATAAGCAACCAAATTTAAGTTGACCGGCGCAGCAGTAATTGCAGCCGCGGGTGGTACGGAATTTGCATTGGAAGGACTGAACTCTGAAAATGGTCTTTTTACCTCGAGTATGATCGAAGGAATCATGACAAGAAGAGCTGATCTGAACCGGGATAGAATGTACACTGTTTCGGAATTCAGAAAATATATATCTGAACGTGTTGTACATTTGTCAGGGGGACAGCAGGTTCCTACATCACGTGAGGAAAATCTGAAATATGATTTCAGAATATATTTAATATTTAATACCATGAGAAAATTAGTTGTTGTTATTTTTCTTTTCATTGCATTTCAGGCAAAAAGTCAGGAATATCAGGTACTCCACATAAAAGGGGAAATTGTAAGAGTAGGCGATGATAGTTTATTAAAACCAGGGGATAAGATATCTGCTGACGAACAGATTCATTTTAAAACAAAAGATGCCATGGCGGCGGTATTAAACGCTGAAAAAGGACGCTATATCATCAGGGCATCCGGCGACACCGCCGATCAGAGCGATTTGATTTATGTACTAAAATCTACCATATCACCGGTAAGAGGCGGAATGAGTACCCGTGCTGCAGGTATAAATAATGCCATTGACTTTAAATTATATTTTGATGAGGCGCCATACGTTTGGGCAGGTGATCAGATCAGGCTAAAAGTGTCTTCGTATGCTTTTCCAATGAATGACAGACACTATTTCTTTGTCAGATATGAGATAAATGATGAAGTGGTAAATAAAAAGCTGGATTTTGAGGACGATATTCTGATTTTTGATAAAAGTACGCTTTTCAAAGTGGATGGGAATTCCGTAAATCCCAACGAAATTGATCATTATGAATTATATTACCATAATTCGACAAATGAAGAGTCAGTATTGCTTACCGATATCGAATTTGTATTGTTAGACATGAAAACGCTGAAGGAAATATATGACCAGTACATGGATTCCAGCGAAGAGGCATACTATGAAATTGCAGATATTCTTTCGAACCTGTACGGCAAATGTGATCCCCTTCAACTAAGATACAATCTGAAGAATCAGTAAAACCATTCCCGCGTGACAACCGGCAAAAAGGTTTCTTTATTATTAGCGCTTGCTAATACAGTAATATTATTTTTTCTTACTACCTGGTTCTGGAGCCTACCCTGGATGGCTGGCGACGAGAAACTTATGATTTGGGCAACATCCGCTATCCGGTTAATGAACCGGGATAGGCCGGAAAGCCAGGAATTTGCACTGATCAATGTTTCGTATGACCAAATGCTTATCGATAAATTTGATGCGTACGGCTTTCCTGTAGGCAAGCAGGCCATTACCGACCGCCAAAAACTTACCCGGTTCATGAAGATCATTAATCAGGCAGAAAGAAAACCTAAATACGTATTTTTCGACTTGTATTTTGAAAAGTCAACAGCCTATGACTCAGCGCTGAATGCCGAAATTAAACAACAGCAAAATCTGATTGTCTCTATCCACCTGGATGAAAACGGCAATCCGCGGTTGCCCGTAATTACAGATGTAAAAATGGGATTGAGCGACTATGTAATTGGTAATATTTTTGAAGGTGTATATAAATTTCAGTTATATTTTAGTGACACCCTTAAACTTACCCCACTGATAATCAGTGAAGACCTGAATAACTATCAGTCTGAAAAAAGAGGACCCTTTGTTAAGATCGGCAACTGGATTACGCTCAACTATTTTATCATGAATTACCGGCTGTTACAAAAAGATATTATGAATATGGAGGTTGGCTTCAATCCGGTAAATCTGGGAGAATTACTTATTCTTCCCGATGAAGACATCGCTTCGTTTCTGGAAAATAAGATTGTTGTAATTGGCGATTTTTTCGAATATGATATGCATGAAACACTTTTTGAAATCACATCCGGTCCGGTGGTTTTAATCAATGCGTATCTTACTATCGTAAACAGGGACACGGTAGTGAATTTCTTTTTCATCCTCATTATAACCATGCTGTATTTCGGATTATCCTATATCGCGATTTATCCGGAAGACATGATTGAAAATTATATCAGGAGGAAATACGGCAAGATAAAATGGGTCGGCAATGTCACCTCATTTATGAGTTACCTGATTATCCTGGTAGTTGTGTCAATATTTACCTATTTTCTATTCAACATTCATTTAAATGTATTTTTTCTGAGTATCTACATTTTTATTATAGAAAAGCTGAGTACATTTTTATATAAAAAGGCAGGCAGAAATGATAAAAGTCGTCAACAGGGATAACATTTATCACTGTTTGCTATTCCGGCTTATGTTTATTTCGTATTGTGAAAAGTAAAATATGTGGGAAATAATCATGAAAATCGCCATATCCAGCCAGAATAAGAAGTCCATTACCGGGCATGCCGGGAAATGCAGTAGGTTTTGGTTGTATGAAACCGAAAATGAGATCATATTGTCAAAAGAGTTGATGGAATTGAAAAGGGAAGATATTCTGCACATCCGGTTCCATGAAAGCGAAAACCCGCATGCACAGCACCCGCTGTTTGAAGTTGATTTGATCATTACCGGCGGAGCGGGTCAGGGATTTATAAACCGGCTTTCAGGTAAGGGCGTAACCGTACTGCCCACCAGCGAAACAGATCCGGACAAAGCTATCGAAAAGTATTTTAATGGAAGCTTAAATGTGATCAATCCGGAAACACATCACTGTCCTGATCATTGAAAATCTCTTGTGCTTTATGAGATTGCGGGTGCTGATAAGCCAATGAAAAATACCATTATCTTGCAAACATCAGATTATCTTCCAGAATATGGGTGACCTGCATGAAATAAAAACCATTTGAAAGTTTTCTTGTACTCCACTGATAGTTGGTATCGCCCAATTTTAAAGTAAACATACCTTCATAATGATTTGCAGCTACTTCTTTCCAGATATCCTGAGGTATGCGGTCATTAATATTCACATGTAAATGTTCGAGCAAATTCATACCCGGAAGGTTTACATACATAATCCTTCCATAATCTGAAATTATAAATACAGGCTTTGGATTGTTTTCCGTTAACAAGCTGTTCAAATTAATTGCCTTTTTCATCATATTATTTATCTTTTCCATCACCAAGATTAAGTGCGAATGGTATGCCAACTGCTCCAAACATCATAAAATCAGCTTTTCCAAAATTTTGTAGTATTAAAATGGGATTGTTCTTCCCAAAATGAAACTATTCTTAATGTAAATACGTGGACGTGCTGTTAATCCGCATATATGTTGAGTCTTTACCGATTATTGACTAATATTCCTGACTCAACTGAATTACACTGCAGCGATGACTGATGAATTAAATAAAATTAACCTGTGGTATAGAGAGAACCGCCGTTTTGTACTGGTTACCGTGATAAAAACCTGGGGTTCTGCACCGAGAATACCGGGATCGCTCATGGCAATCTCCGAATCCGGCGAAATTATCGGATCGGTAAGCGGCGGTTGTGTGGAAGGCGATGTGATCAGAAAAAGCAAGCAGGTTTTCGATTCGGAGAAAACCGCCAAAATTACTTATGGCGTTACAAATGAAGATGCCTGGACCGTTGGTCTTACCTGCGGTGGTCAACTGGAGGTTTGGATTGAGATGATGTGGCATAAGGAAATCTGGAATGAAATATGGGATTGCCAGGAAGCAGGCAAATCCTGTGCATTGGCTACAGATGGCACATATCAGGTACTTCTTGTAAATAGTAAAATCACAGGCCAAACCCCAGAACCGCATATTACGGATGCAATGGAATTATGCCTGGCAAAAGGAAAACCTGAGGTAGTCGGTAAAGATGAAAATGCCTGGTTTGTGAATGTGTTTGCAGCAAAAAGCAGGCTTATTATTATTGGAGCTGCCCATATCAGTACGCATCTTGTTCATATGGCGTCATTGCTGGGTTTTGAAACCATTATTATAGATCCGCGCGGACTCTTTGTGGATAAACAACAATTTGAGGTAGCCCCGGATCAGACCTTTAAAAAATGGCCGGCGGAAGTACTGGAAAAATTTAATCTTGATCAAAATACTTTTGTGGTTTTGCTTACCCATGATCCGAAGATTGATGATCAGGCTTTACACATATTGCTGCGATCTGAAGTTGCCTATATTGGTGCGTTGGGGAGCAGTAAAACACACCAGAAGCGTGTACAGCGGTTAAAAAATGACGGATTTACTGACGATGAAATTGTCCGTATATCAGGCCCGGTTGGCCTGAATATACATGCCCGTCTTCCTGAAGAGATTGCTTTGAGCATCATTGGGGAGATCATAAAAGTTAAAAACAAATAATTAACTTTTTGATATAGCTTGAAATTTCATAAAATAATTTTAAATTGTTGTATTAAAACGACTGGATTTTATGAACTTGGAGGGCGACTACAGAATAAATACTACACCTGATAAGTTGTGGGATATCTTCATGGATCCCAATGTGCTTGCCCGGATTACACCAGGAATAAAACAGCTTGAAAAAAACGGAGACAATAAATACACAGCTGTATCGGAAATAAAAATAGGTCCTGTGAAAGGGATATTCAAAGGTGAACTGGAAATCATTGATCAGGACCCACCCACAAAATTTACCTTAAAGATAAAACAACGCAGTAAAATCGGTAATGTCAATGCAAGTGGAATTATTTACCTCGGAAATGCTTCTGATTTAAATGATGTTACTGATTTACATTTTGAAGGCGAAGTCAAAACGACCGGATTATTAGCGCGAACCGGGCAGCGCGTGATGGGAACTGTAGCAAAAACGCTAATAGATGAGTTTTTCAATTCACTGTCAAAGGAGATATGAAAATTAATTAACCAAATTATAAACCCTTTAACTATGAAACTACCAATCAGGGTAACAGTAAACGGGAAAACTCATGAAGATGAGGTTTCCCCGCGGCTTTTGCTGGTGCATTACCTGCGGGATCAACTGCGGCACACCGGTACGCATGTTGGCTGTGATACCAGCAGTTGCGGCGCATGCACAGTATTAATCAACAACAAAGCAGTGAAATCGTGTACAATGCTGGCGGTACAAGCCGATGGGTGCAACATTATGACCATTGAAGGGCTTGCTACCAATGGCGAATTACATCCATTGCAGGAGGGATTTAAAGAAGAACACGGGCTGCAATGTGGTTTTTGTACACCAGGGATGATCCTTGCTGCAGTCAACTTGCTGCAGGATAATCCAAATCCGACTGAAAATGAGATCAGGCATGGTCTTGAAGGCAATTATTGCCGATGCACCGGATACCACAACATAGTAAAAGCCGTTCAATTTGCGGCCGGTAAATTAACTGGAGAGGAGGTGATCGATGGGTAATTATATCGGAAAATCGATAAAAAGAGTGGAGGACAAACGATTTGTTACCGGCAAAGGACAATATACAGACGACATCGTACTTCCCAACATGACGTATGCGCACATCATAAGAAGTGAGTATGCGCATGCTAAGATCAATGGAGTAGATACGTCTGCTGCCGAAGCAATGGAGGGAGTAGTGGCGGTTTTTACCGGAAAAGATATTGCTGAATCCGGTATTAACGGTGTGCCTTGCGGATGGCAGGTTGATTTTAAAAACGGCGATACCATGAAAGAGCCGCCTCATCCGCTGCTTGTAAATGACAAGGCACGGCATGTGGGCGACGGTATAGCTGTTGTAATAGCCGAATCCAGGGAAATAGCTAAAGATGCTGCCGAACTGGTGGAAATAGATTATGAAGAGTTACCGGCCGTAGTAGATGCCAAAAAAGCGGTAGCTGACGATGCTCCGCAGGTTCATGATGATGTCCCCAATAATACATGTTTCGACTGGGAACTGGGTGACGAAGAAGCAACCAACAGTGCAATGTCGGCAGCCCATCACATTACCACCCTTGAGTTTAAAAACCAGCGGTTGTCGCCAAATGCCATCGAACCCAGATGTGCCATCGGCGATTACAACGAACCCAGAGATAAATATACGCTCTATACCACTTCGCAAAATCCACATTTGACAAGGCTGTTGATGTGTGCTTTTGTGCTTGGACTACCTGAGCATAAGGTTCGTGTGGTAGCGCCTGACGTAGGTGGAGGATTTGGATCCAAAATTTTCCATTATATCGAGGAGGCGTTGGTCATCTGGAGTTCAAAAAGGCTGGAAAGGCCTGTGAAATGGACAGCAGACCGAAGCGAAAGTTTTATGA
>CAYULK010000112.1:0-9606 GCA_964445625.1 uncultured Calditrichota bacterium | reverse complement strand
TCCGCGGATTTTTTTATTATTTATTTTAATCCGTAATAATTCGGGGACAACATTTCTCCTGTTTTCCGCACCTGCTGACTCGTCGAAGACTCCGTCCCAAGAGGGATGAGACGCTATGTCAGGGCCGTTTCCCTTTTCTTTTACCTTTTTACACTTGCCTTATACCTTATACCGTTTGTCTTTGTTTGCAACCCTGTGCTGCGGTATGAATTTTTCAGGTTAACAAATGTTTTTTTCCTAAGAACATTGCCAGGAAGAATAAACAAGCTTGTAGTAAAATAATAGCTGCCCCGGCGGGAACGTCGAGATAATAGGAGATCATCAAGCCACCTGCCACACCTATTACTCCAATTATCACCGATATAATGGTCATCATGCGAAAGGTTTGCGATAACTGACGAGCCGTTGCGGCCGGAATTACGAGAAAAGCCGCAATCAGAACGATTCCGATCAGTTTAATAGCGACAACAACGGTAACGGCAATCAATATTGCCAGAATATAATCATCCCTTTTAACGGGAAGCCGGTCTGACTGAGACAGTTCGCGATCAAACGATGAATAGGCCCAGCGTTGCCAGAGTGGGAATGTGAATAGCGTAACTAAGACCAATATTAAGGTGATGAAAATATCCTGCCATGAAATAGCGAGGATAGAACCAAACAGATAGGTAAATGCATCATCCGTATATTCCTGACGTAAAAAAAGAAACACAATGCCCAATGCCATTGAAACAGAAAAGAAAATTCCGATTGCCGTATCACCGCTCAGTTCTGTCCGGTCTTTCACCCATGTAATTCCCAGCGCAACGATAACAGTAAATGGTACAGCTATCCACAGGGGTTCCATTTGCAATACAAGACCGAGTGCCACACCACCAAATGCAGCATGTGCCAGTCCGCTGCCCATAAAACTTAAGCCGCGCTGAACGACAAAAACACCATAATAGCTGGCCAAAAATCCAATCAACAGGCCACCGATGAATGCTCTTTGAATAAATGAATGTGAAAATAGCTCAAACATTATTTGAAAATGGAATCTTTAATTTATGATCATGGCCCATATGACCAAATGCCATCCGTAAATTATCCTCCTGAAAAGCACTGGCCGGTGGACCAAAACTAATTTGTTTTCTGTTCAGCAGTAATACATAATCCGCATGATGAGTTGCGGCATGCCAGTCATGGGTTATCATAATAATTGTTGCTCCGGACCTTTTCTGATAGTCCTCCAGTTGATTATACATATCCATTTCGCCAAGTGTATCGATTCCGGTGGCCGGTTCATCGAGCATGACCAGTCGCGGTTCCCTTACAATACTACGGGCAAGACATACCCGTTGCAATTCCCCTCCGGACAATTTACTTATCGAACGATCAGCCAGATGGGCAGCCCCTACCTTTTCCAAGGCACGAAGGGCTTTTTTATGGGCTTCTTTTCTCCATCTCCACGGCCAGGTACGATAGATTCCTGTTAATACGAGTTCAATGGATAACGCCGGAAATTTTCTGTCCATGGTTTTAAATTGTGGAACATAACCTATCCATTCAGGTGACACATCTTTTATATTGCGGTTAAAAATTTTGACTTCACCGCTAAAACCGGTTTGTAAGCCAAGTAATACTTTGAGGAAGGTAGATTTGCCGGCCCCATTGGGACCAACTATTGCTACGAATGAGTTTTCAGGAATCTGCAGATTCAAATTCTCAAGTGCATAAAACTCACCAAATTTAACCGAGAGATCCTGAATGACAATATCTGAATTTTTCATTTCAGAAACTCCGTCAGTTTATTGGTATTATACCGGATCATATCCTGGTAAGTCCGTATTTCCTTGCGACCTCCCAGCGGATCCAGCTGACACACCGGGATCTCGGTAGCCTCAGATATCAGTTTTGCAATATCGTCAGAGTGTGACGGGTGAGTAAGTATAATGCTGACATTTTTTAATTTTAATTCTCTGATAATATTTTCTACTGCTCTGGGACCCGGATGATGTCCGGGATGCTTTACAATAATATGTGCGACCTCAAATCCATAACGCTGTAAATAGTAGCTAAAAAACGGGTGTGATAAAACAACAACGGTTCCATGATATGGTATTAGCTGCCTGGAGATAGAATTATGCAGTTGCAGTAAATCAGAAGAAAATTTATCAGTATTTTCTTTTATTTTCTGATGATTGATTGAAGTAAATCTGATCAGACTGTCCCGAAGAGCCGGGAGTAAAGCCCGGACTATAAGCGGATCGGTCCAGAAGTGTGGGTCGGCAACTTTGCCATCGGGCTCAAAATATAATATAGAATCCGGAGGGATAAGCGACAGCATGTTGATACTTTTTTTAAATGGTAGATCATTCGCCCAGCTGTCCAGGTTTTTTCCACCCATGAATAATATTTCCGCTTGTTCAACAATCCGAAAATCTGATGGTTTTAGGCGAAAGGTATGGGGTGAGGCAGATGCCGGCATCAGGTTATGGACTGTATTGTCCGGACCGGTTACTTTTTCAATAATCTGTCGGAATGGATATATTGTCGTAGCAATATCTACAGATTTATTATCCTTCCCACAGGAAACGATAAATAATAAAATGAACTGGCAAGTTACAATGAGATTAGTACTTTTTAACATTGCATCAAATTTACTTTTTTAATGGCAATAATAAATAAGGAAACTATTTTTAAGTTACAGCCGGGAATCATCTGTTTCAACCGATCACCTGAAGTTTAGGTCCAGGCTATTATACATGGAAATTTTATAGATTTTTAAATAAAACGAGATGAATACACCGAATCCTGCGGATAATATTTATAAAAATCTCTCAATGGGAACATTAAATATCTTACTCAATTTTTTAGCTACATCCTTACTAATATTTCTCCTCATATGCTCCATATCAGATATATGCTGTTTAGTAAAATTCCCTAATATATAACCCAGTTCAGCCTGAGTTAGCCCCTTATTTTGGCGGTATATTCTAATACTTTCCCCGGCCGTAGTCGATTGATTAACAACTTTAAACCAATCGGTTTCAAAAATATCAACCAATTCATTGTCATTTTCTTCAATTATCTCGAAGTTACTTCCATATTTTTGCTGAAAATAGTCAATTACATTTTCAGGAATTTCGCCCTTTATTTCAAAAAGCCGTTTGTTAGTACGGCGCTTTTTCACGATTGCCAACATAATAAACCTCGATGATTATTGTATTTTGTGATAGCCACAACGAATAAACATGGAGAAACAAATAGATATAGATCAGATAATCTGGAAGTGAAAATAAAAGGCAGATTGTATTTAATTCAAAAAAAACCGGTAAATAATTACCGGCTCTATTTCTCTTCTTTAAAGTTAACGTGTTTTCTTATAACCGGATCGTATTTTTTAATCTGCAGCCGTTCGGTTGTATTTCTTTTATTTTTGCTCGTTGTATAGAAATGCGAGCTTTCTGTACTGCGCAGTTTTATATTTTCCCGCGCTCCTGTTTTTTTTGCCATGCTTGAACTCCCTTCTTACGATATCACATCTTGCAGGGTCAGACCCTGTTTTTTAAGATAAGGCATTAATCCGGTTCTGGTAATTGTTTTAAGAGCTCTAACAGACAGGCGAACCCGAACGTGCTTTCCCAAATGTTCAACATAGACGCGTTTGTTTTGCAGATTTGGAAATTGTCTACGTTTGGTTTTATTATGCGCATGAGAAACGTTATTGCCCACCAGCGGCCGTTTTCCGGTAATCTTGCATACCCGTGCCATTTAATTACTCCTCTTTAATTTTTTTCGAGCCGTGCACGGCCTTTTTTAATTTCCTGTTCCAGTATCTGTTGTTCATTTTCATCCATACCCATTTTCACCAGCTTATCAGAGAAACGCCATACACCGGTGTCGGCGGCTTTATAGGAAAAGACAAGTCGCACAACCTTGGTTGTATCGCCTGCCTTTTTTTGTGTCTTATCTGCGAATGACTGTTGCTTAGCCATCTCTTAACACTCCTTTATTTACTATTCTCGTTCCCAGGTTGTACTTGGGAACGCACCTTTTGGCTTATTGATCTTTAATCTAAATTTAAAATCTAATTCTTTTTTCGTTAACAATTCAATTAGCTTTTTAATTTAATATGAAAAATTAACTCGCGCAATAAGATACTGTTTTTTTTAACATAACCTGGCGCATATTACTCACCAAATTGCATATAACGGAACAATCGGGTATTTTATGTCGTGAAATAATTAAAATTGGATTTGAGATCACCTAAGGTCATTCTGTCCCGGAACGGGATCCCATGGAGAAGAATCTTTTTGGATAATCATAGAGACAAACAGCACAAATATCCTTTCAGGATAACATACTAACGGGCATTTGAATGAATCGTACATCACTATATATGAGTCATCTGTTTTATTTTTTTCTTTTACTTCTATTTGTATTTTTGCCCATGAAACCAAGTATCGCTCAAAACACAGAGTCCGGGGATATTCCGGTATACACTTATTTTATTGTTAATTCATTTCCCCATGATCATGAGGCTTATACACAGGGTTTAATATATTCGGAAGGATTTCTATACGAAAGCACCGGTAAACGGGGTAAGTCAACCCTGCGCAAGATCGATTTGGAAACAGGTGCAGTGCTGCAATGGCACAACCTTGCAGATCATCTTTTCGGCGAGGGTATTACCCTGTTTAATAATCAAATTGTACAGCTGACATGGGAATCATATATCGGGTATATCTATGATAAGGATTCTTTTACTGTACTTGAAGAATTTTATTATAACTCTGAAGGCTGGGGTATCACTAATGACGGCAGTCGTATCATCATGAGTGATGGCAGTGCCACCCTGTATTATCTTGAACCGGAGACCTATGCAGTGATTGATCAAATAGAGGTGACTGCAAATAATATCCCAATCCGTAATCTTAATGAGCTGGAATATGTGAAGGGTGAAATATATGCCAATGTTATGCCCTCAAACCGCATCGCCAGAATAAATCCGGAAACCGGAAAAATCACCGGATGGATTGATCTTTCTGGAATTTTACAGACTTTAAAACAGGGCTACGCGGTTGATGTATTGAATGGCATCGCCTATGACCCGGAGAATGACCGGTTATTTGTTACCGGCAAATTATGGCCGAAAGTATTTGAGATTAAGGTGATTCCGGCGGTGAAATTATAATCCAAGAAACTGAATCGCCATACCACTCAAACTAATTGTCGCGCCGGCAATAGCATGAACATAACGTTCAAGTTTAGAAGTGGGGATTATAGAGACGCCATAGGAAGCAACCAGCACCACTACAAGCATAGTTACGATTGTGACAAATCCAAAAACTACAGTGACCATTATCAGGCCGAGAAGATTTTCCTTGGCGGCTGGAAACATCAGGATGGGAATCAGGGGTTCACACGGTCCGAGGACAAATATGGTAAACAAAACCCACGGGGTCAGATTTTTATCATTTTTTTTGGTATGTACATGAATATGCTCTGTGGCATGAACATGTTCGTGCTCATGATCTGTGCCATCTTCATGCACATGGGCATGTTTATGCGGTTTATTTCTGATGGCCCGGCGCATACCCCAGACAAAATAGACCAGGCCAAAAGCGATCAGAAACCAGGCGGCCAGTTCACCACGCAGCGATTCGATTAATTCCAGACGGGCCAGAGCGACACCCAGTGCCACACCTAATAGTCCCAATACTACGGAACCGAGCACGTGCCCGATACCACACAGGAAAGTGACAAACGCTGTTTTTTTAATCGACCACTTTCCCGAGCGGGACATGACAATAAACGGCAGATAATGATCCGGTCCAAACAAGGTATGAAAAAAACCGATCGATGCCGCCGTGGCCATAAGTATGAGTATTTCGTCAGACATAAATCTATCATTCAATAATTAATAATACGGATATTACAGATTTTAGTTGAATTTGGCAATAAGAATATGATGCTTGATACTCGTTATTCGTTGCTCGGGACTCGTTTCTCGATACTCGATACTGGATGACAAGCCTGGCGCCTGAAGCATTTTTCCTTGAACCTTGTTCCTTTCACCTTTGGCCTCTTAGCCTTTTGGCCTTTAGATCCAAGATAAAACTTGACATGAAAGTTTTCTTAGTGTACATTTGTACACTTTTAAAAATAAGTCCAAAAAAGGGTAATGGGAATATGCATAAATTAACCGACAAGCAGAGGCGAGTCCTGGAGCTAATTGCTGATGCCATTGAGCGTGATGGCTATCCGCCAACCTATCAGCAATTATGTGATGTACTTGGTTTCAGTTCCAAAAACGGAGTCAAAAAACATATTGATGCACTGGTTACCAAGGGCTATCTGGAGAAAGATTCATCGGCCAGGGCTCTGCGCATTATTGCTCCGGAATTCAAACCGCGCAGTGATAGTGAATTCAGCGTGCCGGTCATCGGTCATGTAGCTGCCGGTTTTCCTATTCTGGCAGATGAAAATGTGGAGCGGTATGTACCTGTGCCCCGCCACCTGATTAAATCAGAGGGTCGCTATTATGCCCTGCGTGTACGCGGTGACAGTATGATAAATGGCGGCATATTTGACGGGGATCTGGTAATCGTGAAAGCGTTGAGTGTCGCTAATCATAATGATATCGTCGTTGCCCTGATCAGCGATGAGGTCACGGTTAAAAGGTTTATTGTCGATGGCGCCATGAAATATCTGAAAGCCGAAAATCCGGCCTATCACAATATCTATCCCCAGGAATCCTGGAGTATTCAGGGTAAAGTGGTTGGTCTAATTCGGGAAAATTTTAATTAATAAGATGGCTCGTAAACCAAAATCAAACCCTTTTGAACGTGCGCAACCTCTGAACAGTGATTTTTTTAATGTTCCGGTACTCGGAATGGTACGTGCCGGATATCCCGATTCTGCCACTGGTGATTATAATCTCGGAGATCTGGTCATCAACTACCGGAAAAATCATAATGATTCCGTAACGCTCGAAGTTTTGGACAATGCCATGGAAAATGCCGGAATTCTCAAAGGAGATTTTCTCACTGTCAATATTACTTCCCGGCCGGATAATGGCGATATAGCTGTCGTAAAACTGGGTGAACGCTTTTTTATCCGCAAATTTTTCCGCCAGGAACGTCAGATTCGCCTGGAAACCGCCACCACCATTCCTTCTTCATTGATCATCGAAACCAAAACCCCGGGATTTGAAATCATCGGCAAAGTGCAGTCTATTTCCCGCCAGTTTTAATCATTTAAATAATTTTAAATTTTTCTTGCCTTCATCGCGTTTTCTCTTTATATTTTGGTGTACGTTTGTATACTTCATTTAAGAATAATGGAGGTTAATGACAGAATTTACAAACATTTATGGATATTGGGAGTATAAGGAAGAAAGATGGGAATTGGGAAAAATTTGTGATTTAAATAAAGTTTGTCAAGAGTTTTTATTTTAAAATGGCACGCGGATCGCGCAGATAAAGCGGATTTCCGCTGATCCTTTGTGCCTTCGCTTAGGAACTTTGTCTCTTTGTTACTTTGGAACTATTAAAAAATGATTTACGAAGACATTTTTGAAGCAATAGAAGTAATTTCACTTTTTAAAGACGGAAAAATTAAACCGCTCCGTTTTAAATGGAACGGGCGTATATACAAAATTAACCGGTTAAACGGACACTGGGTCAGCCCGCAGGGATATAACAAACAGTATCATTTTTCACTGCAGGCCGACAGCCATGATCATTTTGAGATTATGTTTGATACGGCAAACTTTGAGTGGCAGGTGGCCCGGGTCTGTTTGGAGGGATGAGATATGGTTACAGACAATTATTATATTAATCCGGATCAGCAGGTGTTGGAGATTCCTGATACGCTGCAAAAGAAGCGTAAACGGCGTACGCTGGATAAGAAACATTTGCTGAAGCAGAAGCTCAATGAAGTGATCATGGGTATACGCCCCATGCTTAAAGTATACAGTGGCACATTAAAGACTGATTTGTGGTTTGTCAATGAGGGTCTGATAAATCCGGCAGAACAAAATTTTCCGGGACAGGTGATTACCATGGAAATGCTGGCGGATATGATGAGTGAGGAAGACCAATTGGCGATTGGCAACTGGCAATAGGCAGATGCGAACAATCATGCACATAGATGCCGATGCTTTTTTTGCCTCGGTGGAACAGGGATTTAATCCGCTTCTGCGCAATCGCCCGGTAATTGTCGGCGGCACCGAAGAACAGCGCGGCGTGGTACATACGGCCACTTATGAAGCACGGGCGCGCGGGATACGAACCGGGATGGCCCTGATGAAAGCAAAGCAAGTGTGCCCGGAAGCGGTTTTTCTCAAAGGAAATTATCAGCATTACCAGGCTGTATCACTTGTCTTTCAGCAAGTATACCTCAATTATACCCCGCGGGTGGAATTTACATCATTGGATGACGCATATCTTGATCTGACCGGCACCCTGCATCTGTATAACCATCCGACACAGGTGGCCCGTGAGATTCAGCGGGAAATTTTTGAGCGGGTGGGTGTCGGCGTCTCGGTTGGTATCGGCAGTAACAAAGCCATCGCCAATATCGCATCGGGCCTGAAAAAACCCGGGGGAGTCGTATACGTCACGCCGGAATCCGAAAAAGATTTCCTTGCTCCACTGCCGGTGGATGCACTGCCGGGTGTTGGTCGCGTGATAAAGAACAAACTGACCGATCTGGGTATCTTTACTGTCGGTCAACTGGCCCGGTTCTCCAAATTACTTATGGAACAGATATTTGGCATAAACGGAATCAAAATTTGGGAACTTGCCAATGGCCTCGATCCCCGCGCAGTGAAACGTCGTGTCACGCCAAAGCAAATCAGCCGTGAAACCAGTTTTGAAGAAGACACCGGTGATCCGGGAATAATAAAAGGAACCTTACAATACCTGACCGAGCGTATCGCCAAGAAACTTCGTGATCAGGAACTCGTCTGCCACACGCTCTGTGTCAAAATCCGTTATTCCGATTTTACTTCGGCAAACCGTTCCCGCTCACTTCCCTATCCCTCTGCTGACAGTGCCGCCCTGTTCCGGATGGTCAATACACTTTTTGAGGAAATCCGGTTGCGCCGGGTCCGTCTGCGCCACGTGGGCATCGCCGCCAGCCACATTGAACCATATAACCGGCAAAGTAGTCTGTTTAACCAACAAACCCGCGCGGAAACTCTGAACACCACCATAGATGCAATCCGCGAAAAATTCGGATTTATGGCCCTCCTGCCTGCTGAAACCATCGAATTAAAGCGAAAATACCGCATGGAACCCAATGGGTATATTCTCCACAACCCGGCCTTAACCCGGTAGAATTTAATTACATTTTCAAATAACGCCCAGACTGGTAGTTGATCCGGATTTATATTATATTCTGCAGGCAATAGGCAATAGGCAATACAATTAAACACAATAGTGCTTATGAAATCAGTTGAAATATTTACAGATGGTGCCTGTTCCGGAAATCCGGGACCCGGTGGTTACGGAGTTTTATTGAAATTTAATGGTCAAACCAAACAGATTTCGCAGGGTTTTAAGAAAACCACCAATAATCGTATGGAGTTACGCGCTGTTATTGAAGGATTAAAAGCCC
>CAYULK010000111.1:142-9619 GCA_964445625.1 uncultured Calditrichota bacterium | reverse complement strand
TGATGAAAAATCATAATGGGAACGTACATTCTATTGACTTTTTTCTCAATAGACATCCTGTTCCGGGACGGAATGACATTCCTGGCGCCTGAATCCTTGGTCCTTGAGCCTTGTGCCTTTAACCTTTGGCCTCAAAATCTTTGTCACTATGTGTCTTTATTTATTCCATTCTGTCCGCAACAATTTCAGCAATATCCTTTACCTGAACGGATGATTCCAGCTCATTGCCGGCGTCCCTGAGCATGGTCAGGCAGAAAGGACAACCCGTTCCAACTATCCCGGCACCGCATTTTTCTGCTTCTTTAAAGCGTTCACGTCGCACAGCCTCCCGGCCCTCTTCTTCTTCCTTCCACATATTTCCACCACCGGCGCCACAACAAAAACTGCGTTCCCGGATACGGTTCATTTCGACAAAATTTGCACTGCCTGTTTTTAAAACATTTCGCGGTGCATCATAAATATTATTTTGCCTTCCTAAATAACACGGATC
Organism: uncultured Calditrichota bacterium; assembly: GCA_964445625.1. Lineage (GTDB taxonomy): Bacteria > Calditrichota > Calditrichia > JAJRVZ01 > JAJRVZ01 > CAVXXB01. Next base: position 9,129 of record CAYULK010000111.1, on the reverse strand, counting down.
ATGATAAGTTATTTTTGACTCTGAATTATTTTGCAGCTTTATTTTATTATCAGAAATTAATTCAGAGATAAGTTGCGAATGATGGATGACTTCATATTCGCCGCCAAATTGCGGGTATTCAGTCTTAATCGTGTGCAGACAGTGGGGACAGGTTGTTACTATTTTCCTGGTTTTTAATTTGTTCAGGTTCTCAACATTTGCTTCAGCCATCATTGCAAACAGATACTCATTACCGGTTCTCCGTGCACTATCACCGGTACAACCTTCCTTATTACCCAGAACCGCAAAACTGACTCCGGCCGTGTTTAGAATTTTCGCGAAAGAACGGGCAACAATTTGCCCTTTCTGATCAAATGCACCGGCGCAACCAACCCAGTACAGGATATCAAAATCCGGATTTTCAGCGGTTGTTTGTACTGAGATACCGGGATCTTCTTTTGCCCATTCTAAGCGGTCTTTATTCAGATTCCATGGATTGCTGTTTCGCTCCATACCATTAAAGGCAGTCTGCAGTTGCGCAGGGAATTTTGCTTCCATCAGAACACGATCACGACGAATATTCAATATATCAAACATCGGCTCATTTCCGACCGGGCAAATTTCGACACAGGCGGCACAGCTGGTACATGCCCATAACGCTGACTCAGTCAGGCAAAATTTAAGCATATGCTGTGTAGATTCATCTCCTCTGGCCAACGATTTACGATTTTTATTAATAAAATATCTTTTATTAATTTCCAATGCTGACGGGCTGAGTTCTTTACCGGTTATATACGCAGGACAAACATCCTGGCAGCGATTACACATAATACAGGCATAAGCATCCAGGATCAGAGTCTTATCGAGATGTTCAAGTTTCGCTACTCCAAACTGCTCTGCATCCCCGGCTTCAAAATCCAGTTTATCCAGTGTTGCCGGGGCGGGTCGCTCCGGACGGGTCAGATAATTGATCGGGCCCATAAACAGATGGGCATGCTTGCTCAGAGGGAAATATGGCACAAATAGGAGTATGAGTCCCAAAGCCAGCCACCAGCATAAGTGATGAAGCCAAATGAGCATTGCCGTATCCAATCCGACCCAATATTGCGATACGAAAGATGCAAAAGGTTGCCAGGCATCACCGGTTGATTGAGCCGGTAAAAAACTCTCGCCAACAAAACGAAATCCGATATGAAAAAAAATAAATAATCCAACAAGCAGTGAATCTCTTTTTATGCCACTCTTTGCCTCACTCAGCAAGTGTACATTCTCTGCGGTTTGCAGAGGTTCCGTGTTAAGCACAAATCTGCGAATTAGAAATATCAGGACGCCAATCATCGCCAGAATACTGAATATGTCCACGAACAGGCGATAATAATCCCCGATGATGCCTGGACCCGGAAAATTACATCCTGGTATAAATCCATTCAACACATCGCCAAAATTGACCAGAAAATACAGTATGAAAGCCCAGGCGATAAAACTATGAACCAGGCTTAACCACAGCCGGTCTTTTAATACGGTTTTTTGTAAAAAAAGCACTATTAGGGTATTGGTTATCCGCTTCAAAGGCTGATCAAAATATAATGTTCCCTGTCCCCTTTTGATGATCAGAACCATCTTACGAAATGAAGAAAAAGAAAAAAATAACGAAATTAGTAATAAAACGACAAAGGCCATCTGTTCAGGAAATGACAACATACCGTTCTCCCGGATTTATTTTAGTATCAGGCAGGATAATACGCAAATATAGGATTAGCGGGTATTTTTTACAAATTGATTATTGGGGTTTTAAAAATAGCAAAGAAACAAAGTTTATGAGGCAAAAAGGCCAAAGGCTAAAGGCTCAAGGACCAAGGATTCAGGATCCAGGTGTCAGGATCCCGTAGGGATCTTTTTACCTCAGGCACAAAGATTCTTACAGAATGACAATACTGGAGCCTTGTTACTTGTATATTTTACCTGAGTCGTAATTAGCAATTACTTTTTTCTTTTAGCATACCAAGAAATGCTACTAATAGCCGGACGCCCACACCGGAGGCGCCCTTGCCAAGATAAGGAACATGCTTCTGATTATATGCCGTTCCTGCAATATCGAGATGTGCCCAGGGGACATCTCCTACAAATTCCTGTAAGAATTTTGCTGCGGAAATACTTCCGGCTTCCCGACCTCCCAGATTCTTAATATCTGCAATCCCACTTTCCAGATCTTCTTTATAATCATCCCATAGCGGCAATGCCCAAACCCTCTCCCCGCTTTGTTGACCGGCATTTATCAACAGATCAGATAGCTGCCTGTGGTTACTGAACAGACCGGACGCATGACTGCCAAGAGCAGCTGCAACAGAACCGGTCAGTGTTGCAAGATCGACGACCCAATCCGGATGATACCTGCGGATTCCATAAGCCAACGCATCTGCCAGTATAAGCCGGCCCTCAGCGTCGGTATTTATAATTTCAATGGTTTTGCCATTATATGCTTTCACCACATCTCCGGGCTTAAATGCCGCAGCATCGGGCAGGTTCTCAGCCGCAGGGATAATACCGGTGATATTGACATCAGGTTTAATTTTACCGGCCACATCCAAAACACCAGCCACCGCCGCTGCCCCGCACATATCATATTTCATTTCTTCCATCTGCGCCGCAGGCTTTATCGAAATACCACCACTATCGAATGTAATACCCTTGCCTACCAGCAGTAAATTTTTGGCTTTTTTATTATTACTACGATATTGCAGGATAATCAACCTTGGTGATTCTTTACTGCCCCTGGCAACGGCCAGGAAAGCATTCATTTTCAATTTTTTTATGTCAGGTTCATTGAGAATTTTGAGCGATATTGTTTTATTATCCTTAAATCTTTTCTGAATCTCACGGCCAAACCGGATCGGAGTTAATATATTGCCCGGAGTATCTCCGAGATAGCGGGCAAAATTTACGCCCTCAATCACTGCCTCGGTGGTTTTTATCTTCTTTTCCACACCGGCATTGTCGGTTTTATCAGATATGAGAAAAACAATTTTACCCATTTTTACTTTACCGGATTTGTCCGTGGATTTTTTCAGATCTGAATAATTATAATTCTTTAATAAAAAACCCTCCATCAGCGCTTCAACAAAATTTTGTTCCGAAATATCGCTCATTTGAGAAACGATATGACAATTCCTAATATTCAATCCCTTTAATCTGGAATAAATGTTGCCGGCATTTTTGCGAACTTCTTCTATAATATTGCCTTCGGTGGTATCGATTTTGCAGATTAATAATCTTGGGATTTGTGATTCAGGAAAGTTGAAAAGATTTATTTTTGATTTTTCATCTTTAAAATTGTCGAGAGCAAAGCTTTGTTGTAGAAAATTGTTTAAGTTGGCCGGCAGGTTAAGACCCGGTTTGAATTGTTTTTTACCGGTTTTTTCCGCACTATAAACATAAATCACCAGATCGGATGTAAAATCGTCAGTAGGAATTTTTGATATATGAAATTTCATAGGTAGTATGTAAAAATCAGGATTGAAATTCTGCAAACAGCAGTTTTTGTTTCACCGGGCTAAGATAATCCGTAAAAAGAATACCATCTAAATGATCAATTTCATGCTGCAGAACACGCGCCAGCCAATCATCAAACACTTCGGTTTTTTCTTCACCATCAATACTTTGATAGCGAAGCGTAATTTCCTCCGGACGGGTAATTTCCTCCCTGATACCCGGGATCGACAAACAGCCTTCCTCCATCGTTACTTCGCCCTTTATTTCAATGATTTCCGGATTTACGAATACCATCGGACCGAATGTCGCATCGATGCCGGATATATCAGTGATCAGTAATCGTTTAGAGATGCCTACCTGAGGTGCTGCCAGGCCAATACCATCATCATGCATTACATCAATCATGTCATCAGCCAACCGCTTCAATTCATCATCAAAGACCTTGACATCCTGAGCTTTCTCTCTCAAGACATCATCACCGATAATCCTTATTCTTAACATTAATAAACTATCTCCATTCTGACAAACGAAAGGAATTTACATAAATTTGAACAAATATTAAATATGACTATAAATAAAAAAAAGCCCCGGCTATCCATGCGAGGCTTTCTGTGTATGAGGTCTCCCCGACCTTTATTCTAAACTAATCTATGCCTGAAAAGATGATCCGCAGCCACATGAGCGTGTGGCCATGGGATTATGAAATGTAAATCCCGCACCTGACAATCCATCTGTATAATCTAATTGTGTCCCACTTAAGTAAACAAAACTCTTGGCGTCGATAGCAATCTTTACACCTTTATCTTCAAAAACCTGATCTGTATCTCCGGTTTTATCATCAAAATCCAGAGTATACGTAAAACCGGAACATCCGCCGCCTTTCACTCCCAACCTCAGAACGCTGGTCGGACGCTTTTCATTTGTCAGGATTTCCTTAACTTTATTCGCCGCCTTTTCCGTAAGCGTAATCATTACCTATTATTCCTTTCAATAAAACTTATAGAATTATGCTCGTTCCCAAGTTGTACTTGGGAACGCAAATAGTGTAACTATATTTATTCAGATTCTATTTCTGTTCTTTTATTTTTTTTATAATTCACTTAATTTTTGCATTAATTCTTTGTATATCACCTCACCGCGGTTTTTTGCGTAAAATGTACGGATCTTTTTAATAACTTCTTTTTTTTCAATCTGCCCGGCATTTATCTGTTCCCGGTGGTTTTCAAATATTTCCTGTGCCGGCTGCGGACGTGGACCCCATTTTAAAGCCAGATCACCATTATGCTCCAAAAACAGAAAAATCGGTGTCGCGCGCCCACCATTGGTGAGATATTGATCAATAAGATCCGGATTCTTGTCACACAGGATAATTTTTAAATCCCAGTCAGATCTCGCTTCGCAAATTTTTCGTACAACCGGCAACAATGCCACTGAGTCACCACACCAGGGTTCGGTAATCACAAGAACCCGGTATGAATCGAGTAATTTGATTTTTTCCAGCCATTCATCAGATATGGTAAATTTTTTATAGTGCAGCTGATGAAGGGGAAGATTATCTCCCAACAGATCAATATATTCCTCATATGTCAGCGCATCTTTATAATATTGGTTCAGAGACATTTTTTTCCTCATATTTGTTTTAATTGAAAGTATTTTTGATGATTTATTGCGAAAAAAGTTTCAAAAATATTATTTTTTTTGGTTTATATTGTTTTAGATTGAATAATTTATAGCCTCCAAGACTCAAAGGCACAAAGTTATTAATATCATAGATTTAAGGTGTTATAAAAAATAAATTAAAGATTCTTTGCTGAAAAACCATAACACTACTAAGCAATTGTTTCTTAGAGACTTAGAGTCTTTGAGGCCTGTAATTGTGAATAGATCAGGGTAGCAATAATATTACTCGTAGCTAAAGAATGGGGTGTACAATTATATTTATTTCTTCCTAAGAAAATAATTTGCCAGCAGATATTCATACATGGTCAGGCTGGACGCAAGTGCCCCATTACGTCGATGTGGAGGGTTGCCTTCAAATAATTCAGGTAAATAGCCAATAGTTTCATAATTAAAGACATGTTCAAAATTTTCCAGGACCTTTTTAAGATAATCAATGATCTGATGATTATCTCCACGGTATTTGAGCACGGCAGTTACATATAAGCGAACTGTCCAGGGCCATACAGTCCCCTGATAATATTCCGGGTCCTCAGAACTGATAATTTTCGTTAATTTCCCTATATAATTTTTATCCCTGAAAGATAGGGATCGAAGCCCGAATGGTGTCAGCAATTCATTTTCTAATTGTTTTAGCACATTCAATCCCAGCGCATCGTCCAGTACTGAGAATGGGAGCGCCACAAGAAACAGTTGATTAATTCTAAATGAACTATCTCGATAATTTTCACGAATGACATCGCTGAATTGAACAGCAGATTCATCCCAAAAACTTGCAAGGAATGATTTTCGGGTTACTGCAGCCATCTCAGCATATTTTTTCGCTAACCGGGTCTTTTTTAACTCACGACTGAAGAACTCAGTCGTTTTTAATGCCGAATAATATAGCGAATTTACTTCCAGCAATTTTCCATATCTTACCGATTTCGGTGTAATAGCATGTGAAGGAATCCAGCTGGTAGTATAGTCCCTGGTCCCGGAAAACAACAACCCATCTTTATCACGATAGATATTATCCCCGGTTCCGGTAGATATATGATCAATAATTTCCCTGGTTACATCGAACAGATGCTCTTCAAGTAATGTAGAATCTTGTGTAGCCCGGTAATAATAGAGCATAAAATAGATTAGCAGCAGACTTGTATCGACGGGTGGTTTTTCGTTTTGCGGATTAATAATTTCATTTGTCAGAAGCCCATTTTCAACTCTTGAAATCATTTGTAACAAGGATTGCTTTGTCAGATTGACATTTTTGTCAACCAGCATGTACCCAAATAAAGACAGAAGATTATTGCGGGTGTTGATATTTGACACGGGATGATCCGGCAATATCAGGACTGTATTTCTCTGATTTATCATCCGGATTCTTTCTGCGCTTTTAGAGATATCCCGTACTATCGGAGGTGTCCCTTTTAGTCTTGAACGGAATTTTTGCCTGTACTCCTTTTCTCTGCGAAATATTGAATCGTAATCAAAATCATGAACTTCATCAATACTCACAAATAGATCGAGTGATTCATACGTTTTGAGTGTGCATGAAAAGAATCCGGTATTGAACAGATCTTCCTTTTCATCTGTATTATGGTTTTGGCTGTTGTCTGTCTGATTTGTGTACTGAAAATTATAATACCATAATGGTGCCTGTGTATAATCTCCCTTAAGGAAATAAATTTTTAGTTCAGGTACATCCGGTCTCGGTGTAATTTTCACAACCCTGTCATCATAATAGCTGTCTGTATTGATTTTAATATTTTCGTGAGTTAATCCGGAGATATCCCGACTGGCCAGAATGGGTTTCAGAATTAATTTTAACGGCACCCCCTGATTTTTATTTGTGTAGCGAATGACGAGTGTATTTTGATCATGGGGCATAAAAATTGTTTTTTCCAGACGCCGGCCATCAATCAGATATGTAAATCTAGGGAAAGGATCTACACAGAATCGTTGCAAATATTTGTAACCGTCGGGATGAATGCCACCGACTAAACGATTTGCACTTATTTCATAAACCTGAGAGTTAATAAAAACGGATTCTTCAAACTTTGTCAGCAACAGCTGATGGTCATTCTGAGATTTGCCCTGGATAATAAACAGGCCGTGATATTTTCGGTAATTCAGACCATATATTGTCGAACAGGCATAACTGCCCATTTGATTGGCTTCCAGCCATTCTTTGCGCAGTGATATGTCCACATTAGAGCAGACATCTTTTTCAAGATATATCTTCATTGATCTGGAAAAGCTTTTAATTTGTCACTATAATGTCGAAAACTATTAAACTTACAAAAAACAAAGCCTTATATCATTATTTAAATATAAAATATTTTGCGGTACAAAATTCAAATGATCTTACCAGACACATTAATTAAGTTTTATTTTTAAAAAGCAGCCAGGAAAGCATTTTTACGGCGAAGCCTATCGAGCTTTCATCAATATCAAACAATCCGGTATGCAGTTCTTTTTTTGTGCCAACGCCAATCATCATAAATACGCCTGGCACCGTGGTCAGATATTGTGAAAAATCCTCACCCCCCATTGATCGTTCATGTTCACGCAGCTGATCCTCACTCAAAATATCCGACAACACACTGATTACTTTTTTTGTCAGCGGCACATCATTATATACCGGAGGTGCACCAATAATAGTTTCAAGATCTCCGGTTAATTTCCATCGCGATAAATTGTCAGCAATTGTAACTTTTATAAAATCTAATAATTGATCTCTCTGATTCAGATCTGTGACCCGGAGTGTGCCTTCAGCCGTAAAATCAGGTGATATCGCGTTATAACTATCCCCACCTGAAATGGTTCCGATTGTGAAAACAAACGGGGTTTCCGGATTATACATCCTGTACAGACCCCCGTAAAGTGTATTTAATATTGAAATACCGGCATATATCGGATCCGATGAATTCTGAGGACGTGAAGAGTGCCCCCCTGGCCCGTTAATTTTTATTTTTAACCGGATGCTCTGAGCAGATATCCAGCCCGGCAGGATTCCCACCTGCTCAACTGCGAGCATGGGATCTGCATGTATTCCGAAAATTGCTTCAATATTTTCTAGCAGGCCGGCCTTTACAAAATCTATAGCACCACCGGGGGTAGGTTCCTCGGCATGCTGAAAAATAAATCGTATATTATTAGATAGTGCATGTGAAAATTTACTAAGTACCGCTGCCGTGCCAAGCACAACCGTGCTGTGAAAATCATGTCCGCAGGCATGACAAATTCCTGCTGTTTGAGATCTGTAGGATACTGTTTTCTGATCTGCTATAGGCAGCGCATCCATATCGCCACGCAAAGCAATCCACGGTTTTTCACTGCCGGAGACTAAATCTGCGCAAAAACCGGTGGCGCCAACTTTTGTTATTTTAAATGAACCGTATTCTGCGAGTTTTTTCTGGAACAAAAGTGATGTCTTAAACTCCTCTCTGCCAAGTTCCGGTTGCGCATGTACTTTACGCCTGATGGCAATAAGTTCATCCTGAATATCTGAAACAGCTGCACAGATTTCTTTATACATTATGCTATTACCGCCAAAAACTTTGTTATTTCCAGCGGATCGCCTGGGAGATTAGCAAAATTTTTACTATTTGAGAAAATATATTGCAAATATGCAACGATATTTATGGCACGCAGATTACACGGATTTAACGGATCTCCGCGGATTTTTATAATATATTTTTTAATTCGTGTAATTCGTGGACTTCTTTTCTTTGTTTGCAGCCTCAGCTGCGATATGCTATTATAGCCAAAAACTTTGTTATTTCCAACGGATCGCTGGGGCGATTAGCAAAATTTTTACTATTTGAGAAAATATATTGCAAATATGCAACGATATT
>CAYULK010000110.1:0-9657 GCA_964445625.1 uncultured Calditrichota bacterium | reverse complement strand
TTTAGATCACTTTTAACTTTAGTCACTTGCGGCTTGCCGCGTTATGAATTAACCAAGTTAAAAAATATCAGATTTATAAAATTTTATCCCTATATTTACCCAAAATCAATTAATAAGGAGTCGCTGAAAATGCGTCCATCTGTATCATTTCTATCTCAGGATATGATAAAGAAGATTATCGATCAAGCATATGATATCTTGTGTTGCAAAGGTATCATGTTTGAAAGTGAAAATGCAATAAACATTCTTGCTCAGGGTGGTGCACATGTAGATCGTGATACCAATCTGGTTCTCTTCACCCGCGATATTATTGAGAAAACGCTTAGTCAAACCTGCGCTGCTTTCCGGTTGTATGATTCAGCCGGAGAGAACACGCACAAATTTGAAAATCGCAATGTTCATTTTACTCCCGGATCATCTGCCTTGTATTTTTTAGAAGGATCGAAAGAAATCTACCGGAAACCTGTGACAGCGGATTATATTAGTTATGCAAAAGTAGTTTCGCAATTACCGGCAATTGGTGCGCAGAGTACAGCATTTATTCCTTCGGATGTACCCGACAAAATGTCTGATAGTTATCGGTTATTTCTCAGCTTACTCTATTGTAAAAAGCCTGTCGTTACAGGTGTTTTCCGGGTAGAATCATTTGAAGTGATGAAAAACTTTCTGCTTGCCGTTCGCGGTACGGCGGAAAATCTGAAATCCAAACCGCTCGCTATATTTTCATGCTGTCCGACGTCCCCCTTAAAATGGAGCCATGTTACATCACAAAACCTGATTGACTGCGCACAATATTCAATACCGGTAGAAATTATTGCCATGCCGCTGGCGGGATTTATCGCGCCAGTCACATTAATGGGCACACTAATTCAACATACAGCCGAAACGATCAGTGGCATAATACTGGCACAATTGGTCAACCCCGGTACGCCGGTTCTGTATGGCGGATCCCCCGCAATATTTGATGTCCGTTATCAGACAGCACCCATGGGCGCTATGGAAACGATAATGATTGATTGTGCATATAATGAGATCGGAAAATTTTTATGTATGCCAACTCAGGCTTACATTGCCCTGAGTGATGCCAAACTACTTGACACACAAGCCGGGATTGAGACCGGAATGGGCGCAACCCTGGCTGCACTGGCCGGGATAAACAGTATCTCCGGCCCGGGTATGCTGGATTTTGAAAATTGCTTTAGTATCGAAAAACTGGTGATCGATAATGAAATTTGTGCCATGACATTTCGCATGCTCGAAGGCATTGCTGAAACAGAGCAACAATCTTTGATACCTCTGATTGACGAATTATTACTCGAGGGACATTTGTTTACCTCCGAGCATACAATGACTTTTCTGCGGTCTGAGCATCATTATCCGGACAAAATTATTGAGCGAAGTAATCGTTCACGCTGGATTCGTGATGGTGAGTTAACGGTGAATCAGCGGGCAGAAATACGGGTAAATGATTTGCTTAATTCGTATGAGACTCCACCCCTACCCGCAGAAAGCGTAAAAGAAATTAAAAAATTAATGACGTCAGAGGCTAAACTATACAACTTTGATAAACTGCCTGATATTGAGTTGTAATTAATGGCGATTTGCTGAAATATGACTAGTAGAGAAAGATTTAAAGAAACACTAAACTTTGGCCGGCCCGATCGAGCCCCTTTTCTGGAAGAAGGGATACGTGATGAAGTTTTTAATAAATGGAATATTTCGCCCCAAAAACTCAGGAAACATTTTAATATCGATATATATAAATTTTTAATGCCTCTGATTGATCCCGTACCAGAATCCCGGCAGTGGCCGCAAAGAATATCAGAGATTGAATCATTCAGAAAACGTCTGAATCCTGATCATCCTTCAAGGTTTGGGAATGAATGGCGCGCTGATGTCAAAGATTGTGAAAGGAATGATATTATCCGTATTCTTCGCGTACATCGTGGTTTTTTTCTGTCAATGGGTGTGGGTGACTGGAAGAGATTTGAATATGTTATCAACCTGCTGCTGGAAGATTCAAATTTTGTTCAAGAGTATATGCAAATGTACGGAGAGTTCGTGGCACAGGTGCTAGAGAAAGCTCTTCACAAAGTTGATGTGGATGCCGTATATTTCAGCGAACCAATAGGTGGCAAATATGCGCCCCTGATATCACCGCAAATGTACCATGAAGTTATTCTGAAAAGTTATATACCGGCACTCAAAGTATTAAAAGATAATAAGATTGATACTATTATCTTTCTTAGTTATTCAAATATTCGCGACCTGATTCCAATGCTTTTAGATGCCGGCTTCAATTGTCTCTGGGCATGTGAAACTGATAGTCCTGAAATGGATTATCGGTCAATTCGCAAGGAATATGGCCACGATCTTAGCCTGATCGGTGGAATTGAGCTGGACGTTTTTACCAGGCAAGAAGATGTGATTAAGCAAGAGTTAAATGAAAAAGTTTTACCCCTGCTGGCAGATGGTGGCTATATTCCGCTGGCTGACGGACGCGTCCGGGAAAATATTTCCCTTGAAAAATATATGAATTATCGCCGCATATTGTCGAATATTATTAACGGTAATTAACAGAATTGTAAAATTGGAGTGATTTGATGGAAGTATTAGAAGCCATTTTTACCCGGCGCAGTATACGTGAATATGGCCCGGGAAAAATTGCCCAGGAGGATATTGACCAATTGTTAAAAGCGGCAATGTACGCACCCTCCGCCCATAATTATCAACCGTGGCAGTTCATTGTCATCAGAGATAAAATTCTTATGCAGAAAATAAGAAAATATCACCCTTATGCTGATATGTTAAAAAAAGCAAGTCTAGCCATTATTGTCTGTGGTGATGTTACTTTGGAGAAACATATTGGATATTTGGTTCAGGATTGTTCAGCAGCTACCCAGAATATACTCCTGGCGGCTCATGGACTAGGCTTGGGAGCTGTCTGGCTTGGCTTACATCCGAGAGAAAATCGTATCAAAATGATCGCACAATTAATTGGCCTGCCAAAAGAGATAATACCAGTCTCAATGGTATCCATTGGGATTCCCGCTGAGCACAAGAAAATAAAAGATCGGTTCAAACCTGACAGAATACATATAAATAAGTGGAACGGGTGAATTTAAATTGCAAAATATAAGCTCCTTGTTGTGTCTGACAGTAATTCACCTGAAACTTGTTTTTTTATTGCGATTTTTATTTATGATTTGTACCTTTCAGGTAATCTGATTTAATGTTCACTCATTTTTATTTTACATATACTGTCACATTCATTTTTGGGGAGGAATTATGAAAAGGAACTCGTTTTTAGGCATTTTAATTTTGCTCGCTGTCACTTTAATTTTCATGGGTTGCGGCGAGGTGCCACAGGCTGATATTGATGATGCACAAGCTGCTTTGGATGGAGCTAAAGCCGTAGAAGCCGATCGCTACGTTCCCGAGATGTACAATGCAGCTAAAAGAACTCTGGGCAGTGCCATGGCAATAGTTGAAGAGGAGAAATCCGGCATGTTCAGTAATTATGATGAAGCAGTTGTACAGTTACAAAAGGCTAAAACTGAAGCCACCGGTGCAGCTGAAGCCGTACCGGCAAAGAAGGAAGAAATAAAAGGTGAAATTGACGCATTGCTGGCTCAAATTCCCGATGTTGTCAAAGAGACAAAAATGAAATGGAAAAAAGCACCACGTGGAAAAGGTACTCATGAACCACTGCAATTGATTAAAAAAGATATTGAAGCTACAGAAGAATCCGTTTCTGAAGTTACTGCTACTGCCGAACAAGGCGATCTGTTAGCCGCACGGCAAAAAGCCCAGGATATTATTAATAAACTCAAGAAACTTCAGGCAGAATTACAGTAACCTTATATTATCCCCACCATCATATTAATATTGCTGGTGGGGATTTTTACATCCCATATGTATTATTATGACCCGCTTTCTCTATATCTTCCTTGTCATATTTTTTCTCATTACGACATTATCTCTTGCCCAGAATTATAATGCATCACCTGTTGCATCTCAACAAAAGACAATTTATGATCTTAAAAATAAGTTGAACTATCTCAAATTGCAGTATCAGAAACTGCAGCCACACAGAACATATATAGTCATTAATACCTCAGAAAATAAAGTTGTGCTTCACGATGGTGATTTTAGTCATCGTGCCAGATGCTCTACCGGCAGTTATATTTTACTGAAGGCACACGGTCAACGGGAATGGTTATTTAAAACACCACGGGGCGCATTTCGCATAACTGTTAAACTGCGTGATCCCGTATGGTATAAACCCGATTGGGCATTTATCGAAGAAGATCTTCCCATACCTTCCCTGGCCGCCCGGTCAAGATATCAGTCCGGTGTATTGGGTGATTATGCCGTTGCATTCGGACAGGGATATTTGATACATGGTACACTCTATAAGAGATTATTGGGTATGCCGGTAACTCATGGTTGTGTCCGGCTCGATGACCTCGATATGCAATTGGTTTTTAATAAGCTAACCCATGGCTCAAAAGTTTTTATTTTCTAACTTGGATAATTAATAGCCGCCAAGACTCAAAGACACAAAGTTTTTATAACGCAAAGACGCTAAGAATGCGCCACGCCTAGGCGGGCAGGCAAAGTTCGCAAAGAAAGATTAAAATATATTTTTAAAAAATAATTAAAAGACCTTGCGTCATTGCGGTAAAGCAATCCGTGTAAATCAGTGTAATCCGTGGACTTCTTTTCTTTGATTGCAGCATTGCTGCGCTATGAATTAATCTGGTTAAAATTAATATGATAAAAGTTATTAAAATATCTCTGCTTATTTTCACTTTTCTTTCCGGTGTCATACTTATAGTCCTGTTTATATTTTTTGACTATCAGGATCTCCTGCTCACCTCAAATCCGGTTGATATCCAGGTCATGTCGGATATTCCGGAAGTGTCAGATTCACTATTAATTCGTCATCTGGAAATCGATAATATATATTGGGCCAAAAGGATTGATATGGCCCGGGATAAATCGATTGATATTTTGATTGATCTCGTGTCAAAAGAAATTTGCCTGGAAATTAATGGGGTTTTGGTATATACAGCCACGATAAAAAATTATATATTTAATTCTCATTTAAGGAGAATGCTTGAAGGAAATGGCTATAAATCCTGGTTAAATGAATCACGACTACTGGATAAGGAATGGGCGAGCATTGCCAAAGAACCGATTCAGATTCGGGATATTCGCCCGAGATCTGAGGGCGAGACCATTCTGACACATTTCCGGGATCCGGAAGCAGAAAATGAAGCACGTATAATATTACATTTTTCCGGACAGTTAACAATTATTCTGAGACAAATAGAACCGGTCCCGGATTCCCTCCGCGCAACCGATATTCCGGTAGTAAATAAGCCATATATGATTGAATTATTTGTATCAAAAACTTCGGCGAAAAGTATTTTTAGGGCGATAAAAACAGGCGAGACAATGATGGTATTACGACCGGAATAGACTGAGACATTATGTGTCCATTGATTTTGAGTCCTGTATCTGATCATTTTGTTGACGTCAACAAAATGGTACAAATTGGTCAGGATGACAGTATGACATAAAGTTGCATTTTTCAGAACTTTTTAACCTGGATAATTCATGAATAGTATCCGGCAATGAGTTAAAATCTATTAAAACAGAGGGTTCTGTCTCCCCCGGCCCTCCGGGCCGGGGGAGACAGAAAAACTATCCTATGGCTTTGAATCAGATTTATGAATAGATCAAGCTAAGTAATAAATTATATTGGTCGGAATATTATTACTCCAAATCTTAATTTTTTGTTTAGAAATTTAAATTCTATTTCGTATAATTGTAGGTAACACAACTATTGAAATTCAGGAGATTGTCAAAATGATGAAACGTCGCCATTTTATAAGAAGTCTGTCTTTAAGTACGTTTGCAGCAAGTACATTTCCCCGTATACTAACTGCTAAATTCAATCAGACACCGGCAATTCCACATGTGATATGGGTGGAAAATGGAGAACCGGAAACGCTGCTGACAACTGCGTTATCCCAATTCGGCGGGATGAATCGTTTTATCTCCAAAGGAGATATTGTGGTTGTTAAACCCAATATGGGATGGGACAAGCAACCTCAATATGCGGCAAATACAAATCCCTATCTGATAAAGAAAATTACCGAGCTCTGTTTTGATTCCGGGGCAAAAGAAGTTAAGATATTTGATAATACATGCAATAATCCAAGACGCTGTTACCGGAATTCCGGTATCGAATCTCTGGCTGGGGAAGCTGGTGCAAATGTGCTTCAAATGCGAAGCAATAAATATGTTGTCCTTAAAATTAAAAATGGCAAGATCCTGAAAGAATGGCCTGTTTACAAGGACTATCTTGATGCGGATAAGACGATCAATGTCCCTGTTGCCAAGCACCATTCATTGTGTAAAGTCAGTCTTGGTCTCAAAAATCTGATGGGTGTCATGGGCGATGACCGGGGTTTGCTGCACACGGATTTTGCCAGCAAATTAATCGATATCGATCAGGAAATTATGCCCACCCTGACTATTATAGACGCTTATCGTGTATTGACTAAAAACGGACCGGTGGGAGGAAATCTGGCAGATGTCGATAAAAGAAAGACCCTGATTTTGAGCGATTGTACAGTCAGCGCAGATTATACAGCTTTGCAACTTTTTGATTTGGATTTACCACAAGTGGGTTATCTGAGAGAGGCTGTCGCACGTGGAATTAATCGCTATGACCTGACAAATCTTAATGTAAAAAAGATATCTCTTTCTTAAATATAATGATAAAATTACGCCGTATTAGCCAAATTATATTTTTTCTGTTTTTCGTATTTTTATTTCTACAAGCCCGTTACCCGTATGAGGTCACCATTGATTCTGATCTGTTTCTAAGATTCAGCCCGCTGCTTCCTGTCATTGATTTTATTCAAAATCTGCAAATATCCTGGCTCTTCCTGCCTGGTATAATTATTCTTTTGATGACACCATTTCTGGGTCGTTTTTTTTGCGGATGGATTTGTCCGCTTGGTACATCGATCGATGCCGGCAGTAAACTATTAAAATCACCGGCAAATATAAAATCTGCGAAATTTGAGAAATTAAAATACATTAAATACAGTATTTTATTGTTTTCACTGATCCTGGCCGTTTTTTCTGTTAATCTATGGAGCTTCTTTGATCCCCTCTCAATTCTACATCGCACATTTACAATTATACTTTATCCTTTTGCTACTTTTGTGATTGAAAATACAATATTGTTTTTCAGTGAATTTAATATTTCAGAGGATATTGCCTACCGGGTTTATGATGGCTATAAAAACCTGATTATGCCGGAAGAGCAATTATTTGTTCAACAAGTCATGTGGATTACTTTATTTTTTATTACAATAATTGGTCTGGAAAAATTATCCCGACGCTTTTGGTGCCGATATATATGTCCGGCCGGAGCATTACTTGGTTTTTTGTCACAATTTCGCCTCTACGAAAGAATTGTCGGCAAGGAATGTCCGGTATGCAATAATTGTCAGGCGGAATGCAGGATGAATGCGATTCCCGAATCTGATATTACATATACCGACAAAACCGAGTGTATCGAGTGCTTTAGTTGTGGATCACTTTGTCCGCCAAAGAATAAATCAATAACTTATCGCTGGAAATGGAAGCCATATCATACACCTGTTGATTATAACCGCAGACGTTTTGTTCACACCTCCGTGGCGAGTCTGACAACACT
The DNA here is from genome assembly GCA_964445625.1 of uncultured Calditrichota bacterium. Lineage (GTDB taxonomy): Bacteria > Calditrichota > Calditrichia > JAJRVZ01 > JAJRVZ01 > CAVXXB01. Next base: position 1,913 of record CAYULK010000110.1, on the reverse strand, counting down.
CGGTTTGTTATCACTCGGATTTAGAAACAGAACCGATAGTGCAAGACTGATCAGGCCACCCGGTTCCGTCCCGGAAGAATTATTTCTGGAACGATGTATCAGATGTCAGGCATGTGTAAGAATCTGTGCCTCGAACGGTGTGTGTCTGCAACCGGATTCAATTCATAATTCTGTGCTTGAATTATGGGCGCCGCTGGCCATTATGCGTGAGGGATATTGCGAATTTAACTGCAACTTATGCGGTCAGGTATGTCCGACAGAAGCGATTTTACCTGTTGCTTTAAATGTGAAACAACTTATGCCAATGGGATTGGCATATTTCGATAAAAATTTATGTATTCCTTTTGCTCAGAATAAAGACTGTATCGTCTGCGAAGAACATTGTCCCACCCCCGAGAAAGCAATCAAATTTGATATCAAAGAAGTCCTGCTTGCAGACGGAACAATACAGAAGGTAAAATACCCATTTGTAGTACGTGAACTCTGTATCGGTTGTGGCATTTGCGAGACCAAATGCCCTGTTCCCGGCGCTCCGGGTATTTTTGTCACAACCGAAAATCAGCAAAGACCGGAATGCATTTCTAAATTATAAAACGGCATTTTCTAAAATAGAGATATGGCCAGTATCCGCATCCAGTTTCGCCATGGCTCCAATCGGTATTGTTGGTTTATCAGCCACATGACCAAGTGATAAACCCAGGCACACCGGAAAATTATAATTCTTAAAGCGATCTATGATCACTTCCTCCTTGCTCAAAGTGAAATTAAAGCTGGCGCCGTAATTTGAAGGTTTAACTTTTGCCATCCGGTCAAAAACAACACCCTGGCATTTTTCGAATTTTCCGGCATATTCTAACTGGGTCAAATATCTGTCCAAATCATATGGTTCCTCTCCAACCTCTTCAATAAATAGTATTCTGCCATCTGTTTCAATTTCATATGGCGTTCCCAGAGTCGCCACAATCAGAGTCAGATTGCCGCCGGTAATTCGCCCGCTTGATGATCCCGGGTTCACAGTCCATACACGGTTTGAAGTTTGCAGGTTTTCGCTAAAAGGAGCATCTTCAATTTCTCCGACAGCCCGCGATTTGGTTAAAACTTTATAAAAATACTTTTTTGTAAAATCCGTAAAGGTCGAGACGGCAACCGGACCATGAAAGGTAATAAGACCGGTCATTTTATGTATGCCAAGTAATAATGATGTTATATCGCTGTATCCCAGCAAAATTTTAGGATTTTTCTTTATCAGTTCATAATCAAGATGTTTTAGAATTCGTCCCGATCCATATCCACCGCGAATTGCAATAATTGCCCGGACATCATCAGCAGCAAACATTTCATTTATATCGTCTGCCCGTTCCTCGTCACTACCAGCCAGATATCCCCATTTTTTATAAATATGCCGGCCGAGCTTTACATTAAAACCAAGATTTTTCATCTTTTCTGTAGCTTCGATAATCGTTTGATGCGCTTCGAACAGTGAAGATGCCAGTGTAATCAATCCAATAGTGTCACCAGATTTGAGTGCCGGCGCTTTTAAAATATTCTCACTTCCGGCTTGAACAAACTCTGGTAAAAGTGTCAGACTCATGGCAGCAGTGGATACTCTGCTCAGAAATTTTCTTCGATTAATCATAATTATTTCCTTCCTTATATAACTTTTAACACTACTTTATTCTGTATTAATTTATAAATTTAGTTTGATCTATTCATACCGCAGCCTTCTGCTGCAATCAAATTATTTAAGTATCACGAAGAAAAAATATAATATTTTTTTCTTTGCGACTCTGTGATTCTGCGGCTCTACGCCGCGCCTGCCCCGAAATACGGGATCTTCGACCGGCGGGCAGGAGAAAAATCTTTGCGTTAAAATATCTTAACCGGGGTAGTAAAATTTTTGCTAATCTCCCAGG
>CAYULK010000109.1:0-9662 GCA_964445625.1 uncultured Calditrichota bacterium | reverse complement strand
GCAGCCGTTAAAGCTTTTGAAAGATTATGTGTCGATGCTGATATGGCCCTGCAGAACGGTCCCTTTTCGGTTGTTGATAAAAAGACAATTCCACCCAGTGGAGATGTACATGACTATATGAGCCTTGGTCCCTATTGGTGGCCGGATACAACCAAATCAGATGGCTTACCCTATATCCGGCGAGACGGGATTGTCAATCCCGAAAGACACCTCTATGATAATGTGCCACTTCGTGCTTTGGATAGTGCCACTACAATCCTTTCGCTTGCTTATTTCTTTTCCGGCGAGGCAAAATATGCACAGCACACCGCCATACTTATCAGAACCTGGTTTTTAGATGACAAAACTTATATGAATCCCAATTTAAGATATGGCCAGGCGATCCGGGGAAGAGTGGATGGCCGTGGCATCGGTATCATAGATACACGGGCGTTCATTCGCGTGGCTGAAGCCATTGGATTAATTGCCGGGTCAGGCAGTTGGTCAGCGCAGGACCAGGCGGGAATGAAAAAATGGTTTAATAAATACCTCGATTGGTTGTTAAACAGTGACTTTGGTATCGATGAGCGCGACCATAAAAATAACCATGGTACCTGGTTTGATGTACTTGCCACATCGCTGGCTATTTTCACCGGAAGAGATGACCTGGCAAAGAAGATTCTAATCCAGGTCCCTGAAAAGAGAATCGTAGTTCAAATTGATGCAGAAGGTAAACAACCTTATGAATTGGGTCGCACACGTGCATATCACTATAGTGTGATGAATCTGGCCGGTCTTTTTCAATTGGCTCTTATGGCGGAAAAAAATGGAATTGAATTGTGGTCCTATCGATCGAAAAACGGTAGTTCTCTGCGAGTGGCCCTGGAATATCTGCTACCCTATGTAATGAAGGAAAAAGAATGGCCATACCAGATGATTAGGGGCTGGGAAGATGATATCCAAACCATATCACTTCTGTTGAGAATCGCCACACAAAAATATAATTATCCTGCTTATGAAAAAATGATACAAGAGTTGCCGGGAGACAATTTCAATAGTCTGAACTTGAAATTGTTGTATCCGGTTAAATTATAAAAGTCAAAATATATACCAAAGAGTAATCAAATGAAAAAAACATCGCGTAGAGAGTTTATCAAAAAGACTGGAATACTGGTGGGTTCTGCCGCTGCTTTACCCGCATTTCCGGCAATATCTTCCCTGTCCCAAAAACCGGTAAGGCTAAGCGGCACTCCATCGACCGGACCGAATATACTCTTAATTACCACCGACACGTCAAGATGTGATACGGTAAATGCCATGGAGTATCCGTTTGCCGTATCACCGAACCTGGACAGATTGGCAAACCAGGGAATAATGTTTGAAAATGCTCACACCGCCAGTCCGGTTTGCAGCCCGGCACGCTGCAGTCTGCTAACCGGTGTACATACGCCGATACACGGCTGTATAGAAAACGGGGTGGCCAGAAGAACGAATTTAACGACTTTTCCCGACTTATTAAAAAAGCAGGGATACCGGACAATCATGGTGGGCAAAACCCATTTTGGCCCGGTACCGGATTCATTCGATGTGCAAAAAGTTTTAACCGGAGGAAAGAAAAATGATACTGATGATTTCTATGGTGAATTTATCCGTCAGCATGGATATTCAAGGAAGTTGGAATCCTATCCTTCTTCTTTACCGGAAAATCTGCACATCGACTCGTTTTTGGTAGATACCACGATTGCCGAAATTAAAAAAGCGAAAGACGAAAATAAATCACCATTTTTTGCCTTTTGTTCAATTCCAAGTCCGCATCCGCCACTTGATCCGCCTCAGGAATGGGTCGGTACTTATAAAGATATAACTTTGCCACCATTGAACTATTCAGAAAATGAATATAAAAAACTCCCGCAATACCTGATCGATCATCTGGATCTGAAAGATCCCGGGAAATATGATATGGAAAAAGTCGACCGCCAGAGACGATTATATTATGATCTCGCTGCTTATTGCGATGCCCAGATAGGTCGGCTGGTTAAATACCTGGATGATAGTGGATTACGAAATAATACCCTGGTAATTTTTTCATCCGATCATGGTACAACACTCTTTGACCATGGATTTAAAAATAAGCATACCTTTTACGACTCCTCCTGGAGAGTTCCACTGATTATGAGTATGCCCGGAACATTGGCGCAGGGGGAAAAGCGTGACTTTGCCATATGGAACGACCTTACGACTACAATTCTTGGAGCTGCAGGTACTGAATCTGACACCATGCAGGGATTTGATCTGTTTACACCTCTGTCTGCTAATGAACAATCACCCCGTCGTTGTGCCGTGTCGGTTCATCACCGCCAGTGTGCCCTGGCCACCAAAAGATGGAAAATCATCTATGACTATGACTACAACAGCGGCCGATTGTTTGACCGGTTAAAAGATCCACAAGAACAAAATAATCTTTTTAGCAGCCCTGAATACAAAGATGTTCAAAATGATCTTTTCCAGGCCTTATTGCAATGGAACAGTGAACTGATTGATATACAGCGTCTCAAAGAAAATACCAGCGGTGGCGGTAGAGTGGCAAAACTTACGGCAAAATATACAAATGCGATGCGCGGTACAGATGCAGAACAAAGACTGAATGAAAGAGCGGAGAAGATTGACGCCAAATACTGATTGAATTAATCAAATATTAGGATAATTTTAATTAAATGAACAACAAACAGGTACAAGGATGTGGGGAGTGGTTTAAATGAATAAACGGAAGCTAATCAAATCAATATTATGTTTTATCCTTTTCTTCCTGACCATTTTTAACGGTAAGATTGTGAATTCGGGCATTATGAATACCGAACGGGAGGAGACAAAATCTTTTACCGGCAAGATTGAATCCACGGCTGACAGACAGGTCTATCTTCTAAATAATAACTGGCTTTATAGCGAAAGCAAAATTTCCTCTGTTAATGAATTAAATGCTGCACATGTCGCCTGGCAAAAACTGGATTTGCCTCATACCTGGAACAGATTTGATGCCACGGACAATAATCCCGGATACAGGCGTGATGTAAGTTGGTACCTGAAAGACATCGATATTCCCGATATCGCAATGAACCGGGTTGTTAAACTATATTTTGAAGGAGTGAATATTTCCGGTGATATTTATGTCAACGGCCAAATGGCAGGATCTCATATCGGAGGATATGTTGGATTTAGAGTTGATATCACACCGTATATCAAAATAGGAGAAACAAATACTATTGCTGTGCGCGTGGATAATTCGGTAGATAAAAACATTATCCCATCGCAAAAATCAGATTTTTTTATTTTTGGCGGGATAACCCGGGATGTCTGGCTGGAGTTTCTGCCGGCGACCTATATAGACTATGCGCATATTGTTACGCCTCGGGTTTCGGCTGACCAGGCGCAGACAAAGATCCTATTAAAGATTATAAATGCAAATCCCGAAACGGATCACTACCGGGTAAATTTTGTGCTTTACGATCCTGATCAGCAAGTTGTGACTCAAGCACAGGTAGAGGAAAATAATGTACCTGATGAAAATTTAATTACCGTAACAATGCCGGAAGTAAAAAATCCCTTGTTATGGTCACCCGATAGTCCACACTTGTATACGATGCAGATATCAATAAATAATGGAAAAAATACGGATCAAACCGAGCAAAAATTTGGCTATCGCTGGTATCAGCTCAAAGAACACGGACCGTTTTACCTTAATGGTGAAAGATTATTGCTACGCGGAACTCATCGTCACGAGGAATTCGCCGGATATGGGAATGCCATGCCGGATAGTTTACACCGCCGGGATATGGCCATGATCAAGGAGATGGGTGCAAATTTTGTACGTCTTGCCCATTACCCGCAGGACCCGGAAGTGTATCGGGCCTGTGATGAACTGGGATTACTGGTATGGGATGAATTACCCTGGTGTCGGGGAGGAGTTGGCGGAAAGGTGTGGAAAGCGCATACAAAAAGGCTGCTTGAGGAGCAAATCAGACAAAATTTTAACCATCCAAGCATAATTCTGTGGTCACTGGGTAACGAAATGTACTGGGAACCCGATTTTCCGGATGGTGGAAATATCGATTCCCTGCGATCGTTTTTAACCGAGTTGAACGATATCGCCCACAAATTGGATCCGGGTCGAAAAACCGCAATACGTAAATTTTATGACGGTGATGATATAGTAGATGTGTTTTCGCCGTCAATATGGGCCGGCTGGTACTCGGGTGTTTATAAAAGCTATCAGCAGGGTATTACCAAAGCCAGGGATAAATATAAACGCATGTTTCATGCTGAATATGGCGGTGCCAGCCATGTAGGTCGCCATACCGAAAATCCCATTACCGGAGAAGGAATGATCAAAGAAGATGAATGGGCCGAAAAACCGAATATGATCGGCATAAAGAAAATATCCAGCGCCGGTGACTGGAGTGAGAATTATCTTGTTGACCTTTTTGACTGGCATTTGCATGTCAGTGAACAACTGGATTGGTTTACCGGAAATGCGCAGTGGGCATTTAAAGATTTTGGTACACCGCTTCGCCCGGAAAATGCCATCCCCTATATCAATCAAAAGGGATTGGTCGATCGTGAAGGCCAGCCTAAAGATGCCTATTATGTTTTTAAAAGCTACTGGACTACCGATCCCAAATTTTGTTATATCGAATCACCCACCTGGACTGAGAGAACAGGTACTCCTGGAGAAATAAAACAGGTCTGTGTCTACAGCAATTGTGAAAAGGTGCGGTTAACTCTCAATGGAAAAAATCTTGAAATAAAAGAAAGAAATATGAATGATTTTCCTGCATCTGGTTTTCATTGGGATCTTATTTTTAAAGAAGGCGAAAACCTTCTCTTGGCAGAAGGCTATGTTGGAGGTGAAATTGTATCGCGGGATAAATTGGTTGTTACTTATTCAACCTCAAAGTCCGGAAAACCGGCTAAAATTGTATTATCTTCAGAACGGCTGGACAATGGTAATTATTTGATTCAGGCCCGTGTTGTCGATGAAAAAAATAATCGATGTCTTGATTATAATAAACGGGTTTACTTCGATCGCAATGGGCCGGGAAAATTAAAAAAATATTTCGGTACGCCTACCGGAAGTGATATTATAGAATTTGCCAGTGGGCGTGCAGCAGTCGAGTATATTCCCGGGGAGAAGGGATTGGCGACGATTGAAGCCCGCAATCAGGATTTTAAGGGGAGTTATATAAGCATTAATTGTGATTGAAGATGTAAATTGTAATTAGGAATTGGGAACTTGTTATTTGTTATTCGTTAATGGTAAGTTGCAGAGATTCACTACCGCACATTTTAATTGTCATTGCGAGGAGCTTGGCGACCAAACAATCTCATAAAATTATTTATCGTCATCCTGAACTCGTTTCAGGATCTCTTTGCGTGCCATTAAAAGTGCAAAATTGGCCGATGATTCTGCCAATGGGAAAAGTTAATATCATTAAAATTTAATTGAGGTGATATTGTGAAAGAAAATTGCATAAATCAAATTTTAAAACTCTTCTCCGGAAATTATTTCTGGAGAAGTACCTTGTATTATTTAAGCGTATTATTAATCCTGCAATTGGTATATGTTGGATGCGAACAGAAGAGTAATGATGGTTTTGGAGTCGATGTTCTGCAATTAAAAGTTGATATTGCCGGGAATGACAGCCTGGCAATCATTGAAAAAGCAGATACTTATTTGTCAGGAAAGCCTATTACTGTTACAGACGCCACTTGTGAACACAGTCGTGGCGGGAAAAACGATTTTTATTCTGAAGGGGATTATTGGTGGCAAAATCCGGAAAATCCTGATGGGCCTTACTACAACCGGGATGGCATGACTAATCCCGACAATTTTACCGCCCACCGCAAAGCTATGCGTCGGATGAGTATACAGGTAGCCACTCTGGCGGCGGCCTATAAAGTAACCGGCGAGTCAAAATATGCTGCTCCCGCTGCTGATCATTTACGGGCCTGGTTTGTCAATCAGGAAACGCGCATGAATCCTCATATGCGTTTTGCTCAGGCTATTATGGGTGTCGTCTCAGGTCGCGGAGTGGGGCTTATCGATGGTATTCATCTTGTTGAACCAGCCAGAGCCGTTACAATCCTTGAAAAATCAGATGCACTATCCTCGTCGGAGATAAATGAAATAAAAGCCTGGTTTGCGGAATTTCTAAATTGGATGAACACACATGATTATGGTATTGATGAGAGAGAGCGAAAAAATAATCATGGTACCTGCTGGGTGATGCAGGCTGCGGAATTTGCCCGGTTAACTGAAAATGAAGAAATGATGGCTTACTGTCGTGACAGGTATAAAACAGTTTTATTACCAAACCAGATGTCGGAAGATGGAAGTTTTCATAGGGAACTCAGACGAACCAAACCCTACGGATATTCACTGTTTAATATTGATGCGATGGCTATGGTGTGCCACATTCTTTCTACCCCTGCGGATAATCTATGGCAATTTACGCTTCCGAAGGGACAGGGAATGGAAATAGGCATGGCTTATATTACGCCCTATATTGCCGACAAATCCAGTTGGCCGTTACCACCAGATGTCATGTACTGGGATCAGTGGCCGGTCAGACATCCCAGCCTGTTGTTTGCCGGTGCTGCCTATAAAAATATGGACTATATAAATCTCTGGAAATCTCTGCCACGGTGGCCGGAAACTGAAGAGGGCCTTCGCAATTTTCCCATCAGGCAACCAGTGCTTTGGATTAATTGATGTCATCAGACACTCAAAATGCTGTAGATATCCCACCGGCATTTCATATTACTGCCAAGCCATTAGGTCCAATCTGTAATATGCAACGTAAATATGCTAACGGAAAAAAGATCGGGAATCCTGTGGCCAGACTATGGTCATTTCGCACATTTGGGATCTGTATTCCTGGCTGTTAATAAGATTGAATTTTACTATGTTTCAAAGAATCCAGCTGACCCGGTGTCCAATCGTACCTGCCCTCATAAATGCCCTTGTTTTCCCAGTCTCCATACATGGGATTGGGAAAAACGATAAATCTGCTTCCGAAGACGTAACGTAAACTGTCAACCAGTGCATTTCTTCGGTTTGTATCTTGTTTGTCAAATATGGACGAAAAATCGGATAAATTATCGCCCAGCAATAATACAATTTTATGCGTCTTAATCACTTTTTGCCGCCGGGATTCTTTTGCACTTGATTTATCTTTCAACAATACATGCGCCTCGTCGGCAAAAGGAAAGCCAAATTTTTTAAGGTTGTTTATGGTCACCCGTTGCTGTTCGGCAAAGCGGTTGCTGATATAGAATATTTCAACGCCCCTGTCCGCGGCATAAATAAAAAATTCCCGGGCGCCGGGAATCGAATCTGCAATACTCAAGTTTCCCCATTCCAGCCAAAGATCTTTGGAAAAAGGTTTATCCAGTTCAATCAATTTGCCATTGAAGGGACTATTGTCCAGCACAGTTTCATCGATATCTGTGACAACGGCAAGATTGGTATTTTGGGAAGCCATTTTTGTCAGCACCTTGTCTAATTGCAGCCGTGCCAGGAAATAGCTCTGATAGGTCAGGGCTTTGTATTCTGCAGCGTTTTGCTGCCATAACACAGATTGGATTGAATACTCACGGATTGGAATATCCGGTTTAGTTGAGTTTTCCGAACTACATTGCACGAGCAAAGTTATTGATGCCAGTATGAATACTATATGGAATAAATTTTTCATGAACAACCTTTGTTAAAATTAATATTCACAGTTTATACAATACACTAAGATATTATCATAAATATATCCAAGGGTAATCTCACTTACACCATTTTGTTACTTATATGTATATATTTTCAATGCAAATTAAGGTGCGTTCCCAAGTACACCTTGGGAACGTGGAAAATAAATATAAGGTAATTTCATGCAAAAAAACATGTATATCTTTTTAGTATTGCTCATTTTTATTACTGCCTGTAATGAAAGCAGTGAGATTAATACGTATGTCAAATTACTTGATCCGCTGCCCCCGGATACAAGCATTATTGATACTACCAGCCCGCCGGATACCGGTGACGGCGATTCCACTATTACAGATCCTGCCGGTCAGATTTTTATTACCGACCAACGCGGGAAAAAATGGAACATTACCCATGCTGTCGATAATTACGGATTTAAAGCTTCGCGCTTCCAGTTCGGCCTGGGTCAGTACAGGATAAGACCGATTAACGATCCGGAATTTCTTTTTCCGGGGGATGCCGGTTATCCATCCCCGAATAATACCATGCCGGTTATTGGTACCACCTTAAATGGAGAATCCAGAGCCTACGCTCTGGAAGATATTTTTTCTAAAGAGATTGTCAATGATGTTTTTGGCGATACTCATGTTGCGGTGGGATTCTGACCGCTGGTCTTTTTGACTGCCGTGTACAGTCGGGAAATAGATGATCAGGTGCTAACATTGAGCGCCAGTGGATGGACTTATGACAATACTTTTGTTCTATATGACTACGAAACAGAAAGTATGTGGTACCATCTTGCAGGCACAGATGGTCTTACCTGTATCAGTGGTGAATATGCCGACTGCCACCTGGAGGAGTTTATATCTGTGCAAACCACCTGGGCTAACTGGTTCGCGCACTATCCGCAAACCGCATATATGGATTTCTTTGGTATATAATATTTTTAACTGCCGGTTATCGAATTCTGTATTAAAATTATTAGGCCAAGAATTGTATTCCCATTTTTGTATATAAAATTCTCCACCATATAGATTACATAATGTAAAAATTTACTCAATTAATTTGCATATCAAACTTTATCAATCTACATTATTTTATCCTAACTCCGTTTGACTTGGTAGCAGACGACATAATTTAACTTAAATTCGAATTGAATTTTAAATTTTGTTTGCTGAGAAAATTCATTTTTGTTTGACTATGAATCTATGATCATATATTTTATAATTGATCAATTTACGGTTCTGGTAGCAAATTTTCTATTTCTTTATAAAATCAGATTTTAGTTACTGAGATTCTCATAACAATATTTACTGCTATAATAGTTGTTAAAAGATACATACAACAAAGTGAAATAATTTACAAAGAAACCAAATAAACAATTATAAATTTATTTTTAAGAAATTTATGAAAATTAGAAAATTAATTCTTTCCATCGTTTTCCTATATTTTTTAATTGCGTGCCAGGAACAGTCCACAATGAACTCGGAGATTAAGAGCGGCAGCTTAGTTGGCTCTATACTTGATCAAGATGACGATAGTCCGATTAATAATGCTGTAATTAAAGCATCTTTGAGCAATGTTTCAGATACCACAGGATTCTCTGGAACTTTTAAATTAGAGAAATTAAAAGTAGGAATAGACACTTTTGTCATTACTGCATATGATTACGATCCACTAAATATAGTATTAGATATAGAAGCCGGCTCACAAGAACATAATCTGTTCTTAAAAAAAATATCATATCTTGACTGCATACCTGTTGAAGATACTAATAGAGTTTATTTCTCACCATTAAGTCATGATACGATGACTATATTCTTAAAGGCCATATTTGCACGATTTAAACAGGAAATTAAAGATACAACATTGTTATTACCATTAATCATAGATTTTCACGGAAATTAATAACCTTAATTTAAAACACACCATAGAC
>CAYULK010000108.1:0-9665 GCA_964445625.1 uncultured Calditrichota bacterium | reverse complement strand
CTTTTCTTTTATGACATCAAAAAAAAATCCTTTCAGATATTTACACAAAAAGATGGACTGTCCAATAATTTTATCCTGGGAATAGTTATAGATGATACGGGAGATATCTGGCTGAGTACTATCAATGGCTTAACGCATTTTGACCCCGATACTAAAAAAATGAAAAACTACTTTAAAGAAAACGGATTGACAAATAACCAATTTACCAGAGCCCGATTTAATTCGACATCAGGTGAGCTGCTTTTTGGTACTATCAAGGGGACCATATCATTTCACCCCGCTAAAATCATAGAAGACAATTATAATCCTCCCGTGGTTTTAACTGATTTTACCATATTCAATAAACCGGTCAATATCGGCGGTGAAGATGCTGTATTAACTGAAAATATATCAGATGCTGCAGAAATCAATCTTTCTTATAAACATACCGTTTTTACCTTTACCTACGCAGCGCTTGATTATGCCACCAGTGGGTTAAATCAATATGCTTATGTGATGGAGGGATTTGAAAAAGACTGGAATTATGTAGGTAATAGACGATTTGCCACTTATACGAACTTAAATCCTGGCAGTTATATCTTCAGAGTGAAAGTAACAAACAGCCACGGGATTAAGAATGATACCGAGGCCTCTGTACGAATATTTATTTCTCCTCCCTTTTGGGAAGCCTGGTGGTTCAAAATGATTATTACCGCTATTCTGCTTTTTATCACCTGGCTTATCTTTAACTATTTAAAACAGAGGCGAGATTTGTTAAAAGCGACGTCATTGGCCAATCTTACGCAATTAAAATTACTACGAAATCAGATGAATCCGCATTTTTTGTTAAATACCTTCAGCACCATACGAGCACTGGTTTTGATCGATAAAAAACACGCATGGCAATCAATTTCTGAGTTATCTGATTACTTTCGCTATGTGCTGTTAAACTACAACAAAATTGAAGCCTCCCTCAACGATGAGATTGATGCGGCAAAGAACTACATCAATATCCAGCGATTACTGAATGATTCTCTGGAAATTTCATTCAAATCCGACGAAGTTGCCTGCAAATGCATTGTTCCGGCCTTTCTCTTTCAACCACTCATAGAGAACGCTATAAAACATGGACATGAAACCAACCCAACGAACCTAAGAATAATAGTGCACTTAGCATATGTGGATGGAATTTTGTCAATCGATGTATCAAACACAGGAAAACTGGTTGAACCGGCAAAAACAAAATCAAAAGAAGACAGAGTGCACGGAACTTCTATAAAAAATATAAAGAAACGTCTGGAATTGATGTTCGGGAACCTATATACTTTCCGGCTTTTTGAGGCCGACGGAATGGTACATGCTAAAATTGAAATAAATTATGATGAAAAAATGAGTCAGAGGAAGGTGACAGCAGAATATGATGATATAGATCAATAATTACGTATTTAGTATTTTTTTTAATTTAGAAGCGTATCGGCGACTGATAATAAGATGAGTATCGATTCCGGCGACAGATACTTCATGGGTATTATTTTGACATTTCCTTACATCATTTACATACTCAAAATTGACGATTGTTGAGCGATGGATCCGTATTAAGTAATTATCCGGGAGAATTTCTTCCCACTCACGCAATGTCTTTGATACCAATTCCTTATTCTTACGATTACCATAATAAATATACGAGTATTTTCCTGCGGCAATAATGCATTTAATCAATTTAACTTTTACGAACATAAATGAACCGCTAATCATAAGGTAAAGGACATCATCATAAGTCACTTTTCCCTTAGGTTCTGCTACAGCTTCGTTTTCAGATAATATACGGTTAATTGCCTTAGATAATCTATCAGGATTTATTGGTTTTAGCAAATAATCAAGAGCGTTTACCTCAAAGGCCCGGATGGCAAATTCATCATGTGCCGTAATAAAGATAGTCTTAAAAATAACTTCGGTTTTTTCAAGCAGATCAAATCCTGTCTTACCTTCCAGCTGAATATCGAGGAACACTACATCCGGCTTGATTAATTCAATTATCTTTACAGCTCTATCGACATCGGATGCTTCCCCAACAACTGCGATTTCGGGATGTTGTCCCAGCAACATCTTCAATTCTTCCCGAATCATACGGGAATCATCTACTATAATGGTTTTCAGTTTATCCATAAATACACATATTTTCTACCGGATAGCTCATAACCTAACCAGTAAAAACGTCTTTGTCCAGAGATCAGTAAAAAAAACAGATTTTCCTTATTATAATTTGCCCGAAAAAAACAAAATCTGTTTTGGTTACAAGGTGAACCTGATAGTGCTCTCCTGCCGGACAGCATCATTACAAAGCAGTGTATTAATATGATCCTGGGAGCTCAATTACTTCTCTAACTTGTTTTGCCTCCACTAACAGTGTTAAAGCCGCCAGTATGGCAGCTTTGTGCTTTTTACGATTATGTGGTTTTCCCAACGGTCTTCCCAATGGGTTTGGTGTTAGCAGTACACGTGGTAGTGTCATAGCCGCCAATGTTGTTCGGAAAGCCCGAATAGCAATAATAACTGTCGCCATACCAGCCTTCTCAAGTAACCGGGCAATGTGTCCGACGGACACATGACAGACTGGTCAGACAGGTACAAGCAAAACAGCTTCGACTTTTTGTTCCTGCAAACGCCTCACCCACTGTGACCCTGATTTCTTAAGCAATGGCAGTTGAGCGCAGGCACCCATAAAGGAGTAGACATCCGGTGCTAGTTCTCCTATTATACCTTCATTTACACATTCTTTGAGGATTTCCAGTGGAAACGCCACATTATGATCCCGGAGGACCCCACTGACATCATACCCCCCATGACGTACTTTAAGATTCTCTGTATTTGTACTAACCGGGATAATCGAGAGCGTCGGTTCAACCCGCAGAAAATCATCGATTCTTATTATTGCTTCTTTCTGGGTCATATGCGGAACGCCAAACGGTTGCGGATCTTCTCCAGCGACGAAATGGCCACTTGAGGTTAAAAGTGTAAAACGTGTCTCCGATAGCGGTTTCTTTAGCTGCGTAAAAAAACCGTCTTTATAAGTCCATTTCCCAACTGCAGAATATGCACGAATCTGTGTCTCGATAATGTGCTGCAGAACTGGTTTAACATCACCTTCATCGAGTACAGTTCCCAACCTCAGAAACAGCTCCTGAATAAAGCCGGCGGCATTTTCTTGTGAGAGATGCCCAAGAAACTTAAAATTTAAATCCGTACGCGTACCGTAGGCAAATGAATTCTTGAATTCCTCAAAGGATTCACCGGTTGACCGTTCGGACATACTAATCTCCTGTAACAACAGCGCATCTATATGACATGATCTTCAATAAACCACTTTATGGCTGATTATTTGGTTTCATTCTTATATTTAAGTTATTTAAAAAATTGCTGATAATCCGGCATGTTTTATCCGATATTTTTTTCAGCCCCGTTTCCCAATCAATCTGATCAATGATGATATGGCCCTTGCCGCGCTGGATTATGGCCATAACTGCCGGAATTGTTAAAGGAATCATTTTATCCCCGGTCACCACAAATCTCGCAATCGGAGCAATCTCCAAACCAAACACAGCCAAATATTTTGTTTCTGTTCTCCAATATAGATCGAAATTTGAAATTCCGGCAAGTAACGGATTATAATCAGCTTTATACGCCCTGGTTGGACATAATAATGCCGACATCTCCGGCTCACCTTCCCAGTTAAGAGGATATATGACCTTATTACCGGATGTTGGCACGATTAAATCCGTAACTTTCGGTTGCTCTCCCAATAATAACGGATAAGCATTCATCTTATTGAGTATCGGCACATAAGATACCGGCAGATTGTTTAAGTACTCCTCTTTTAATAAATATTTAATTTCAGGAATAGGTTCCACCGAAATATCATCTGATAACAGGTTTTGCGAATTTGAAATATTATCCGGGGTTAATTCTCTTAATACAATCCTGCCACCATTTTCTAAATATTTTTCAAGTTTAGTTTCATATCCTTTAAGATCAATAGTATTATCAATAAACAGAACGTTGTAATCAGTCAACACCGAAGAAGAAATATTTTTTATATTTTCAACTTCCGCGCCAAATATCCTCAACGTCTTCAATAAAGAACTATGTTTATCAGCAATGATAGCCGCTTTACCGAACGATGGCGAATAATCAATCGAGTATTTAAGCATATTATTAAATAGAAGAAAGGCAACCGGCTCTTTAGACATCTCATCAGAGATAATAAATTGAGTGAAGGTAAATAAACCTTCACCATAACGTAAGGTAACAAGCGGCGTATGTTCGATACCCTTTTCCCCACCTGTATATGATACAGTACTGTAATTCCAGAACTTTGGACGGATGAAATTATATTTGGAAACACGATGATTTCCCCGCCAGTATCTGAGATCATTCTTTTCTATTTGCTTTAAAATCGTATGATCTTGCGCTGCTCTGAATGCGACGGTTGAAGAATGATTTTTATCGATATCGAGTTTGAACGGCAGCCAGTCCAGTGTTTTTACTATAGTTTGTTCCAGAAAAATCGCACGGCCGCCTTGTTTTACAAACTCATTCAAAATCTTCGCATTACTTCTAAACTGTAAATCGACTGCATCTTTTCCAATTATCAATACATTCAGGTCAGACAGCTCTGATTGTCCGATTTTGTCGATTCTTGAATATTTAAATCCACTTGAAATTAATTCTCTTTTTGTCTTTCCATGAGGATCATAGAGACCGATTTTAGTTTCATCATATTTAATGGGTTCTGTTTTTGGGAAAATGTGAATCGGATTACTGTTTTTATAAAGCTCTTTGCCGTTTTTAACAAGTGTCATTTCCAAATCAGTATTTACTCTTTTATCTATATCCGGAAGTTTAAAGATTAATTCCTTTACCCATTTTTCTCCTTCCTTCAAATCAAGCGATATGGTTTTTTTATAATAAGTTTTATTTTCATTTGCGAGTTTGATTTTTAATTTCATTGATTTTGGAAAATAATCTTCATTCAGAACAACTATTTCTTTCCGCAATATTTCTCCGCTGTAATAGTTGGACTGCCAATCTTTAAAAAAAACTTCTGCCAACGGAAAGATTTTTCCTCTGTCTTTTGAATATATCCAGGGATTTGCTGTTATACCTGAATATTTATACGCTTTATATTTCTGATCCATACACCAATACCACGCGTCATACCATTTATTTCCAACATAGGCCTCATCACCGATAAATGGCGTCAAGCCGTGCGGAGGGTTACTATGATACCAGTAGCCAAATTCACCAATGATAAATGGTTTGTCCTTTTTCCACATATAACTCTTCGACCAGTTGCCGTCGTATCCAAATCCTTCCTTTTCTGTGAAATTTTCATGTTCATTCCAGTACAAATCATTAGGATATTGAAAAAAATATTTTATATCTCTCTGATAATGAACATTTGATATTTCACTCCAGCCATGCACATCTTTTCCCCAACTGTATTGCAGAGGTTTTGTCGGATCAAGATTTCTTACAAATTTACCGAGTTCAATCCAATTATCCTGATATCTATCCCATTTTTCAGGATCAGTGCGTATCATAAAAGCGCCCGTGCTGTGCATTTCATTTTCAATGCTGTACATTAAAACCGACGGATGATTTTTAGCTGATTTTATTATTCCGGACCAGTGAACTTTCGCATTCTCCCACATCTTCGGGTTATCAACGTCATACCAGGCTGCACGTGAGAAAAAAGCGCTTCCGGGACAAACCGTCATCCCGATTTCATCGGCTATGTCTAATATCCATTCCGGCGCTGCCCGGTGAAGAAGCCGAATCTGATTAATATTCAGGGATTTTAGTGTACTCATATATTTCCGGGCATCTTCATAGGAACTGCCAAAATTAAAATGGTTTCTCCTTATTTTAAAAAGACGGCCATTAAGATAAAAGTCTGTTCCTTCAATCCAGAACTCTCTAAATCCAAACTTAAACTTTTTCTCATCGATCACTTTATCCTGATCAAAAAGTCGAAAAACAATCGTGTACAAATACGGATCCTCATGAGACCAGAGATGAGGATCCTGCCAAGTTTTATTTAAAGCGAATTTGACATTTTTACCCGCAGGAATCACGGATGATTGTCCGGGAAACTCCGAGATCACTTTTCCATTGTCCTCTATGGTTACGGTTGCTTTTATATTTTTACTTTGTATGCCCTCATTCAGCACATCAACATCCACCATAATATCAGAGCGGCGCACAGATGTTGTTATGTGAAAATCTTCAACATAAACTTCGGGATAAGAAACCAGATCAACATTGTCATAAATACCACCGATTGTTCGTTCAGTTCTGTAAACCGGACCCAATAGGGTTTCTACAGGAGAGAAGAGCGCCTTTTCTTCCCGGGCGCCAAACTCATATCTTGTATATGGCAAGACGTCCGGTCTTTGCAGCGCAAGGCGATCGATAACACCTACAAGCAATTCATTTTCACTTTTAAAATCCACATGATCGGTTATATCGATTTCAAAGGGGATATAACCGTCCGAGTGTTCTCCTACTTTCACTCCATTCCAGTATACATATGCTTTATATTTTACAGCTGAAAAGCGGACTTTAATACGCTGACCTTTCATAGACTCCGGTACGCGAACTTTTCTGCGGTACCAGGCCCAGTGGTTTGTGCCTTCTATTCCAAACCCGGTTACATATTCCGAAAGTATTTTCAACTCAATTGGTGTCCAGTCTTTATCTTCCGGAGGATAGGATAAGTGGTTTTCATTATCCCACTTAAAATCCCAGGTGCCGTTTAACGATAATTTTTGGCGTTCTGCCGAATAGCCGTCTGTAGCAATGGCCAAAAAGCATATAATGATTAAAAGCAAAACGGATTTTTGAAGCTTATTTATTTTCCTATTTGCACTCATTTCTGTTCTCCGGTTTCTTGGTTTAATTTTGATTACATCATCTACTTTCAGGTTACCTGCCTTTTGGACAGGATAGTGTTATCGATACTTCTGAAATCTTGGATGATTTCATCCCGATGTGTTTTCCGGAGGAAAACGTTTTTATCGGATATGCAATATCTCAGAATCTTGCAATTTGTAATCGTCTGCAATATCCTTATATCCTATCAAACTTGTCTGACTTTTAATATCTCCAGGGAAGTTGATATCACCTGAGTAAGATCATCTTCTTTGACCGCAGGAATTCAGTACCCGTATGCAATCTGTAAACATATACTCCACTGGCAAATCCGGCTGCATCCCATTCTATCAGATGATATCCTGCCTGCTGTCTCTCTGAAACCAATACTGCCACTTTTTCACCCAAAGTATTATAAATACTCAATTCCACTTGACTGCCAACTGCCAACTGATAACTGATAACTGTACTCGGATTAAACGGATTCGGATAATTATGAAACAATTCAAAAGTTTCTGCTGAACTTGTCGCAAGTTTTTGCTCAATTTTGTTTGCACTTCCCATTATTTTTATTAACTCAATACCGGCATCATTACCAAGATTACGGGAATACTCTTTATCCACCGGGTTATTCCAGTGCTCATGCACTCCGAGACTTGTCAGCGGGGTCCCGTCATTTTCAGGGTCATACACAAAATTTTGTGGCCATTCAGAAGTATCCGCCGCCTGGTGCAGATAATCATCAGTACCGTCATATTGTGGCCACGAACCCAGGGAATTATCTTGAGTGAATTCAGTTTTTAAGAAATCCAGACAAACCGATTCAAGTGCAACCTCATCCTGTGACATAAAAATTGAGGAAGGCCAATCATTATTGAACGGTTCCATCCGAAACTTACAGGGCGGGTCCACTGCTTCAGATCCGCCCCACAGTCCATCGATCATAAACAACATTGTATTTCCACCGAGCAACTCATGCCCCATAATATCGACCTGAATACGATATTTTCCGTATCCGGACCGTGTCGGATTGCCGTTATCCGGACTGACCAGACCCATATGCAAATGTTTGGCATCTATTCTGGTATGTGAGCCAAAATGACTTTTAGCACATAAGGTAACTCCGGCGCGTGCATGGGCTTTGAGAGCCGCTATATTTATCATATAGTCAGCCTCTTCAAGAACGGTATAAAGATGATCATTGTAAACAGAGTCTCCGGCAGAAGCATCACTCCAATCACCTGTTCTGAGAATTTCTCCCCGGTCTGAATAAAATATGACCGGTTTGTCACCCTTGATTGCTTTCGTCCGGCCCATAGTACCTCTTGGATCGATATATTTAACATTTGGAAATTCTGCGTACCATAAATCAAAATATTCTTTAATAACATAATTCATCGGATCACCAACAGAAATATTTTCCTGTAAGATTCCATATTCATGGATTAATTGTCTTAATATAATTAATACCGGTTGTGGCGATGTCCGGGACATCTTATAATCCTTTTTTCTTGTTAATTCATTGTTCGCGTTAATACTGGATGTTCCCACGCCGTTTATTTTAATAAATATTTTTTCACCTTCTGTATATCCTACCCGTCCCTTATTGTGCTGCTGATTAAAATAGACAAATAAGGAATCCCAGGCCTCAGCGACAGAAGACTGACCGGTCAATCTCAGAATAGAACCGGTCACCATTTCTTCAATGATACTGATATTGCTGTTTTTCTCAAGAAAATATCCGTCACCCCAGGAAATGGTACATTTCTCATTAGTCGCATCAGGATTATAAGCCCATATAACACGACCAGGGAATAAACCCTGTCCTGTACCAATTGGATCATTGGAGGAATCAAACTGAACCGTATTTGCAAAAACAGGTT
Source organism: uncultured Calditrichota bacterium (assembly GCA_964445625.1). Taxonomy (GTDB): domain Bacteria; phylum Calditrichota; class Calditrichia; order JAJRVZ01; family JAJRVZ01; genus CAVXXB01. Next base: position 873 of record CAYULK010000108.1, on the reverse strand, counting down.
TTTCTTCCAGACTAAACATGTGTAAAGTTAAAAACACACCGCCAAGTGCAAATACCAGCGCTGTAAAATACCGGGTCTGCTTAAACTTGGTTTTTGCTTTTTGCAGGGCCAGGGCGGACACTATCAAGCCCAGCAGATACATGATATAACCGGAAGCGACAGGAGCGGCTGCTCTTACACAGGGATATGTTGCCCTGGACGGTTTGGTTCCCACCCGGAGCACAACCCAGATTGTTGCCAACAGACCGATAATGAAATAGGCCATTTTTGAGATTTTTTTTGTACTTTCTTTCCTGGCCGGTTTTTTACCGATACACGGAGACATTGTTTTCCTTTCTAATAAAATAATCATCCTGTTAATCCTGTCAAAAATTTTCCTCTTCGCCTGTCATATGGAACTTATTTAAGCAGAACAACTTTATTGATCTGCCGTTCCCGCCCGGCACGAAATTCTACAAAATATATTCCACTATTAACCGCTACTCTGTCAAAGTTCTTGCCATCCCAGGCAACAGAGTGATTACCGGCGGAAATTTTACCATTTATCAAAGTCCGTATTTTTCTTCCCAGCAAATCATATAGCTCCACACTAACAATTTGATCAGCTGTACTCACCGAGAAGGGGATCTGAGTACCGGCATTAAACGGATTCGGATAGGCTAACCCGAGTTTGTTAGTTGTAGGAATTTTATGCTTTTCTTCATCATTTATTATAACCGTAGCAGGATCATAAAGACCATCGATATAGTAACCCGTAGCATCAAAGGCATAAACCCTGCCCCTGGCAGCAGGCCCGCCCGGTACAAAACCCCAGACAAAAGAAGTACCCAGGTTTTGGTGTATAGAATTCCAGTTTTGTCCTCCGTCCCGGCT
>CAYULK010000107.1:0-9731 GCA_964445625.1 uncultured Calditrichota bacterium | reverse complement strand
CTAATCGCCCCGGCGATCCGTTGTAAATAACAAAGTTTTTGGCTGTAATAGCATAGCGCGGCAAGCCGTCCTGCCTCGTTTCACGGGGGGAAATCCGTTTGATCCGTCGTGCCCCGTTTTACGTGTCGTGAGACCCCGTATTACGGGGGGGTAATCAGCGTGCCATAAATATCGTTGCATCTTTGCGAGAGATGAATTATCCAAGTCGGGAACACACATATTGCATTCTCACTTTTTAATCTTTAAAGAATCCGATAATATTTCGGATCTTTTTAATGAGGCGAGTGCCTTTGGTTGTGTACAGCCTTGGAACTGATTGCATTGCTGACAGGGATTTGGCTTGGTACATTCAACCGCACCGGTTTCTGATTCAGATGATTGTGAACTTAATGTAATTCCGAGGGTTACCAATCCACCCGCTATTCCAAACCGAAAAATATTTCTTAAAAAATCGCGCCGGTTAATATCAAACATCCTTTATTTTCCCATCAATTTTAGTAAAGATCCTTACTTTGTGTCTTTTCGGATCGAGAATATATATCTGCTGTTTTGAATTAATTGCGATATCCAGTCCCGCTGTGCCTTCATCAAACTGAGCTGCGGAAGCAACAATCGAGGTTAGCTCACCAATGCGATTATACACCTTTACCCTGGCAATTCCTTTTTCACTGGTGATAAATGAGCCGTCCGGCAGTATTGCCATGTGAGTCGGATTACAGCAACCACAGAATCCATCTAAATCCATAGAGTAAAAACCCCATGATGATCTAAACCCGCCTTCTGCAGTGTAATTTTCCAACGAGTGTCGTCCCGGATTGACTACCCAAAGGAAGTTGTCCGGATCGATTGCTACATCAAAATATGGACTGGGAATTATGAATCCAGGGATATCACGTTTGCTGTCTTTTTCTCCGATGCGTTGTATGATTTTGCCTTTCTTATCCAACTGCCAGACAATATGTCCACCCGCATCTGCAACATATAAATATTTTTTTGAGAGAGTCAATGAAGTTGTAAGAGGCCGATTACCCTGTAAATTAATCCGGGATTGCATATTTCCGGATGAGTCATAGACGACAATATGATCTCCCATACCAATAAAACAATTGCCCTGGGGATCGACAGTGATACAAAATCCGGTCCCGTCAATAGCATATTCATTCGATTCATTATTATCTGAAAAGATCAGAAATTTGTCTGCGCCGGTGACGTAAAGTCTGTCGCGTGTATCCACAGCGATACCCTGCCACTTGTTTACAGCAAGCTCAATTTGTGCTGTTTCTGTGTAATGCTGAAGTGCAGAATCGCTTTTTTTAAAATGCTCTATATTATATTCAAAAGGATTCTCCTGGTCGGTATCATTCGTATCAGAAATAGCCCGGTAGCCAAAGTACAAAGTACCGATAATTGCGATTGTAAGAATTATTCGCGTAAGGAGGCGATCATTTTTTTGTTCTGACATTAAATCCTCCGGTTTATTGTTTTGCTCTCATATCAACACAAACCATAGTGCGTGAATCACGAGCCAATAATCGTCCGTTTACCATGACCATCGGGCCCCACGCATCTTGTCCCTGTAATATTTTAAATTCAGCAAGTTCATCATATTTAGAGCCGGTAGCTTTAATGATGGTCAGAACACCATCATCGCTTAGAATATAAAATTTATCATCCGCAACCAGATATGGTCCGAGTCCGAAACGTTTTGTTTTACCGCTGGACCATATAATTTTTCCACAATCAACAGGTTTACAGGCAATAAACTGATTGCGCCTGGGTCCGGCGTCTTTGGGCAGTATCGAGAAAAGATGTCCGTTAAAAAAAACCGGTGTCTGCTGCTCAGATGCCATACCCTCATCCGGATTTAATTGCTGCACTGATTCAATCGTGTAACGACCGTTGTCGGTTTTTACCTGAAGCATCATGCTCCCGGCACCATATCCGGCAGTAACAAAAATTTTTCCATCGCCAATATATACCGGGGAGGGGGCAACAACCGTATGATCAAAAACATTTGACTCAAATATGATGCTACCTGCATCTTCCTTTTCAGCAGAGACAGCAACTATTCCACCGATGGCACAGTAGATGTACATTTTTCTGCCGTATATTGTCATAGGTATAACTGAGGAATGTGACATTTCCCAGTTATTTGTATTTGCTGTTTCCCAGACTACCTTGCCGGTTGCGCAATTCACAGCAATCATCATGGCATTACCGCCAACAGCAATTATTGCCAGGGAATCATCAATTAACGGACATTGACCCGTATACCACAGAGGTACTTCTGCATCGTATTCCTGCGCCAGATCAATACCCCAGATAAATTTTCCTGAATCTGAATCAACACACATCACCTGGCATTTCGGTCCCATTGCTACGACATATTTACCTGATACGGCCGGTACTGTCCGGGATATACCGTGATTTCTTTTAATATAAATATCATACCCTGATTGCCAGATTTCTTTTCCGTCATCAAGGGAAAAGCAGCGTAATAAGTCAGCGTGTTTTTCTTCGTCATAATCCATTAAATAAACTTTTCCGTCAGCAACGACCGGTCCGGCATGTCCTTCACCGACATCTACCGACCATAGAATCTGAGGCGGACCACCGGTAAATTTTTCTTCCAGCCTGATATTTTCCTTACTAATGTTGTCATAATCCTTACCCCTAAATCGCGGCCAGTATCCCTTCAGTTTTGAAGGCTGTCCGGTAAAAGATGCATATATGGTACCCATTTTTACCCGATCGGCTTCGGATCTCATATTTTCAGGTCGATTATCTAATCCCGGAACAAATATTTTAAATTCCTGGACCGGATTGTAGGTAAACCACCAGATAAAAATAATGACTGCGGTTAATCCGAATACCGCGCTAATTACGCTACTGATTCTTTTATCGCTCATATATTATTTTTGATCAATGTCGTATACCATTAATGAACTTCCATGACGCAAATAAAGTCTGCCGGCAGAAATAGCCGGATGTGACCAGTGCTGACCGGAGCCCATAGGAATCTCAAATTTACTTATCAATTGAAATCTAGCCGGATCGGGTTTTACCAGGCCAATCTGGCCACTCTCATCATAACAGAAAAGCAAACCATCCGAATAAATTATATTACCCTTTTTGCCCAATTTTTTGGATGTATACATAACTTTTCCTGACGAAACATCCAGGCAATGCCAGCCTTTGTTTTTGTGTCCGGAGCCATAAATAAAACCATCGACTATTATGGCGGCCCCAAACTGACTGTCAAGAGATTTCTGTTTCCAGACGAGCTCGGCATCGCTGCCATCTTTGTTCAGTTTAAACATCTGACTGCCGGTGGTGCCATATCCGCCAACTGTGTATATAAAACCGTTTTCATAAATAGGTGTGTTGGGATTAATTCCATATCTGGTTTTGTGACTTTTTTGCCACAGTAATTTTTCAGATTTTGCATCGATGCAAATTAGCGTTTCACCGCTCATGGTTAATATTAACTCTCGATTATTATGAGTGATCAGAACAGGTGAACAATAAGCAGATTTTTTTCCCGTTACTTTAATTGTGTTTATGGTTTCCCCCGTGTTGCGATTCAGGACAGCCATAAAATCACCCGGTCCCCCGGGTGTACAATAAAGTTTATCTCCGACGATGAGCAAAGATTCCGTAATTCCCCAGCGTAAATTCCGGGCAGCGAAGTCGTCAATCAGATTGCGGCTCCAAACCAGTTTTCCATCGCCGGCATTGATACAAAAAACCTGGGTGTGTGCATTGCTAAAGTAAATTTTTCCGTCTACAACCGTGGGGGTAGAACGGGCTCCGGGATAGGATTCACTCCATTCCGCACCATAATTTGTTTTCCATATTAATTTTCCCTGCAGGTCAAAGGCATGAAGATATCCGGTTTCATCAATCATGCCATTGATATAAACATACTTATCCGTGACTGCAGGCGAAGCATATCCTTCACCGATATTTTCATGTGACCACAGCAGCTTTGGACCGTCAGCAGGCCATTGTTTTAGTAATTTTTCATCGGGATATACTCCGGTCCGGTCTGGTCCCCGCCACTGAGATTTGATAATATTCTGTGCTTGTGAAGAAGACATACAAAACAAAATTGTAATAATTGTAATAAATTTAATCATAAATATATTCACCTGAATAATTCATCTCTCGCAGAGTCGCCGAGACGCAAAGAATTATTTTTAAAGGAGTTATGTAAATACCATTTAATTTTATTTAAATTTAATTCTATTATCATAGTTAAGGTTAACCACCTATGAATAACCCTCCCCCTTTGGGATAATCCCCCGTCCTAAATCTGTTTAGGGAGGGGGAAAGAGGGGGTGGGTCACTTAATATCAAACACCATAAGAGCTTCACCACGACGTATATACAGTCTGCCATCACTAATTGCCGGATGTGCCCAACGCTGACCGGATCCCAATGGTATTTTGAAATGACTGACCAGGGAGAATTTGTCAGGAGTGGGCCTGACCAGACCTACTTCCCCTTTTTTCTCAGTGTAACAATATAGCAGGCCATCGGCGAAGATTATCGATCCCTTGTTCATCCATTTCTCTTCGTACATAACTTTACCGGTTTTCCACTCAAGACAAACCCAGTTTCCTTTGCTGTTACTAAGCCAGTTGGCACCATAAATATAGCCATCCACCAGAACAACGCCACCAATATGAACATCCAGTGTTTCATCAGCCCAGCGGCGGGAAATACTCAGTCCATCCTCCGATAAGTCATAAAGCGCACCGCCGTCATCATACCCACTGGTAGTATAAATGCTGCCATTATAGTAAACCGGTGATACGGGATTGATATCCTTGGGATCATCCTGGTAGTCGTTAAAAGTATCCTTCCAGAGTGTTCTGCCATTGCTCGCGTCAATTCCGACAAAAGTTTCACTAAGCGTAGTCACAATAATTTTTTTCCCGCCTCTTTCAACCAGAATTGGCGAACAAAAACTAGCCACATCACTCAACCCATGACTCTGCCAGATTAATTTCCCTGTTAATTTGTGGTAGGCGACCACGGATGCATTTTCACCACCGGGTGAGCATATTACCATATCATCTATTATCAGCGGAGAATCAGCAATTCCCCATCTATGATATTCGGCGGAAAATTGTTCGACCGGGTTGGCAGACCAAACGATATTTCCTGTCTTCCTCTCCAGGCAGACAACCTTACCCATACCACTTACAACATAGATATTATCACCATCGATGGTTGGTGTTGAGCGCATAGCCTGGTATGAATCCTTCCAACGTGGGCCGTAAGTTGTTTTCCATAATAAATTGCCATTGATATCCAGGGCAAATACCGCCTCGTTTGCATCTATTTCTCCTGTGGTAAAGATAACGCTTTTTGACACAGCAACCGAGGAATATCCGGCACCGAGTCCCTCAAATGACCAGATGAGTTTCGGCCCTTCCTCAGGCCATTCCTTTAGCAGGTTAGTCTCACGGGATATTCCATCACGATTCATGCCACGCCATTGCGGCCAGTCATCTGCAAATACCACAGATGATACTGCCAAATAGATCGCAAATTTGAATAAAAGTTTTGTTGGATTCATATAATGTTCCTGAAAATTTTGCCCGGTTGAATTTTTAGGGAGCAGACTATTTCGTTACACCATTGAAGTTGGTGAAGCAGGCTTCCCCCGGAGATTTATTTATTTCATTAAATTGAAAAAATTACCTGTAATATAGCCGTAACAGATGTCAGCTGAACTTCAGGTACCTCTTATATTAACTTAAAAGTTCAATTAGTTCAAGTGCTTCCTTGCGAACATAATTATTATTCCTTTGTTTGCCGCCTTGTGCTGCGAGAGGCTTTCTTAGGTCATAAATTAATTCCTTTGATTGCAGCATCGCTGCGCTATGAATATATCAGGATAGTAAGAAAGATTACGATTACTATATAGTATCCAGGAATAATCGGTAACATATCTGTCGTTATCACCCGTATAAATTAATTAACATTTAACCAAACAGGAGATTTTGTTATGAAGTTACACAAATTAATTACATCCGTATTGACCTTAATTTTGTTTTTAAGTTTGGGTTCATCATCGCTTCCGGCAATGCCGGCAAAAAGCTGGAATATGAATAAAGCCCACAGCACAATCGGGTTTTCAATAAATCATTTTTTTACTCCGGTTAAGGGTAAATTTGATGATTTTAGTCTGGACATCAATTTTGATCCGGATGATATTGAAAACAGCAGTTTAAATTTGACTGTGAAGATAGCCAGCATTAATACAGGTGATGCGAAAAGAGACGGCCATCTTCAGACCGAAGATTTCTTTGGCGCTGAAAAATTCCCGGTAATGACATTCAAGAGCAGCAAGATTATCGCCAAAGGTGATAATAAATACATTGCCATGGGAAAATTAAAGATCAAAGATGTGGAAAAAGATATCGAACTGCCCTTCACATTGCTTGGTGTAAAAGTGTTGCCGGAACAAATGCAGAAAATGATGGGTGGATTAAAAGAAGCCGCCAGCTTTCAGGCTTCATTTTCTCTCAACAGAAACGATTTTACGGTTGGAACCGGTAGCTGGGCTGCAACAATGGTTGTCGGTGATGAAGTAAATATTGATATTACTATTGAAGCACATCGTATGTAAATATGACTTAACAGTTAGTGTTATAAATTAACCCCAGGGAAGACACAGGGTACGTAGAGAAGTTAATCTAAATCATCTATGATACTTTGTGTCTTCGTTAAAGTTGATGATATCCGCAACTTCAATTTTATTTGCCAAGTCCAGTGACATACCACGTATGATCTCGATTATTGCCGAAGCACAGGATTGAACCCCGGCACAGCCTATATATTCATAGTCAATCTGATATACCAGATACTGATTGAATATCATAATTAAAATCATGTTTTAATAATCAGCGGACGATTTACATGTTTGAGAGTTTCGCGGTGAATAGGTAGGAATCTTTCATTAGCCAGTGAGACGCGTTCTAAATTTTTACCGGCAAATCAAGAATACTCAGTCGGATTTCATTGCTGTTGTATGGCAAAGCAGCTTCAAAATAAACGTATAATTTATCTTTGAATATCTTCCAGACAGAATTCCGCCAGGTAAAATACTCACCCGGCGTTGTACTTAGCAAAAGTGGATAATCCGGAGTAAGATCTGTTGCGTGCATCAAATCCGGTGTATAAGCCAGACCTGTTGCTATATTGTACTCCGGGTCAGTCCATGTATGATGAGATCCTTCATAGGCAAAAATGAATCCCACAGGCATCGGTAGTAACGCAGATGGTCTGGTGCTGTAATTATGCCATCCGCTGTTATCGATAAAAATAAGAGGTTCGATATGTTCCCAGATCTGTCCATCAAAACTTTTAAAATGATGTAAACGCTCCACCCGGTCGATTCCCGTGACATACATATGCCACATCCTTCCGTCCCAGTAAATGACCGGATCCTTATATCCCAGTACTTCGATATAGTCTAAATGGATACGATCGGATTTAAGAACCGGTCGAATTGTTTTCGGATCAAAATCACCAGGATCATCACAATCGGCAAATTTAAAAATATGCCAGCCAAATCTCTTTTTTGAACAACAATAAAGTTTAAATTTTCCGGTACGTGGGTCCCGCACCAGGGCAGGTCTGCCAAAAGTTGAAACTTTTGCATCCTCACGGTTGATTTGAAGGATAGGAGAGAAATGAATACCATCTTCACTTTTTAATATTCGGATTTCATATCCACGTTTGCCCAGGGTAGAATCACCATCACGCATACGAACTGCAAGATAAAAATCACCATTTTCAGTGACCAATAACGATGGTGCCCCAACAGACCATTGTGCTTTGCGCTTATCAGGATTGACAATGACCGTATATTCGCCCAGTGCTTTCACCAGCGGTGAATCCAGGTATGTTTGCTCATCCAGATCTAATAACGGAATCATGATAAAATGATCCAGTATGTATAAATTAAAATTAGTCTGATCTATTCATAGCGCAGCAATGCTGCAATCAAATTATTTAAGTATCACGAAGAACACGACGGTCACACAAAGATCACGAAGAAAAAATATAATATTTTTTTCTTAGCGTCTTTGCGTTAAAATATCTTAACCGGGGTAGTAAAATTTTTGCTAATCGCCCCGGCGATCCGTTGGAAATAACAAAGTTTTTGGCTATAATATCATAATTATCTATTAGAATAGATGAGCAAAAATTGTGCCAAATCTAGTGGGCTAATTATAGTTTTATTTGCGGATTTTCGTCATACCAGATCCAGGTGCAATCCCGCCATATATATTGGCTCTTCTTTTTGCCGCGGTTTTTTGTGCCCTTTCGATTCGACCATTATTACCAAAATATAGCACAACTGTGCGATTCTGCAGCACACCTGAATCCGGTAACCCTGCTGTAATCGGGTGGGATTACCCATGTAATACATTTCGGATCCGAGATATACAAAATAATTATATGCTTGAATAATAGGAATATAATTCTAAATTACTAACCTGAACAATTCACCACAGAGATGCAACGCTATTTATGGCACGCTGATTACCCCCCCGTAATACGGGGTCTCACGACACGTAAAACGGGGCACGACGGATCAAACGGATTTCCCCCCGTGAAACGAGGCAGGACGGATTTTTTATAATATATTTTTTAATCCGTGTTAATCTGTCCGAAGGGCCCGTTTGACGGGTGAAATCCGCGGATAAAAATATTTTAAGCACTTTATATCACTTTAAACTTTTGTCAGCACTGTTTACAGCGATATGCTATTATAGCCAAAAACTTTGTTGTTTTAGCAAAGTTTCGCGATGAAGAAGATTCAGATAAGCACAATGATCTATGCCCACTATCCAGGTTTTGGTAGAAAATAAGAAGGCCGGCAGTTTAAATACGTTTAAAATTACCCCAGGATTAATCCTGGGGTAAATAACCAGGGTGCTGTATCGTGTAAACCTGATATTTCTCTTTCACTTCATCCCTTCTGTTTAGATCGGGGACTTTAATCAAAGGGGAGAAGATCAGAAAATTATTTTGATTGCAGCATTGCTGCGGTATGAATAGAGCAAGCTAATTACATATGCAATAAATATTTATCATGAAAATGCGAATATATTTAGTATTAACTATTCTTTTACTTTTTTTTAAATCCGATGCATTAACCGCGCAGGATTCTACACGCTACGATGTTATCTACGATCAGTTAATGACTATGACCGGTTCGGAAGTCAGAATGTCACAGGTCGGGAATTATACCATTCAGCGTACCGCGGCTAAATTTACTCTGAATGGCGGTCAATTGTTTTTGCTTGGCCCGGTAGACGGCAGAATCATATCTGCTGTGTATAAAGGGAATGGCAATTTTTGGTTTACCCCCCCATCACAAATTGAACGGGACCAATTATATCGTTTTTATGAAACCGATACCCTCGAACAGGAATTTAAGTATCTTTTTATGATTTTTTCTGATTCGACAGTAACCGGGTTGCAGTCAGAATTTGAGTTTTCTCACAATATTGATCCGGATGAAGTCGAAGATCTGGAAAACGAGCTGGAAGATATATTTGAATATATCGGAGATGAGGATAACCGGTATTTCCGTTCGGATATCATGAAGTTTCTCCTCGATAATACCTCCAGCGGTTATTTCTATGCCCATCTGTATAAAAATAAAACAAGTCCTCTGATGTACGAAATCAATCCATACCAAA
>CAYULK010000106.1:0-9855 GCA_964445625.1 uncultured Calditrichota bacterium | reverse complement strand
CCCCCTAATGAATAGAATGTTAAAGAATTGAAATCTTAAAATTTTTGACACTACTTTACAAATATATAGGAGTTTTAAATGAAAATTCATGAATACCAGGCCAAGGAAATGCTAAGAAAATATGATGTTCCTGTGCCCAGGGGTGGTGTAGCATTTACGGTTGATGAAGCCGTAAACATTGCCAAAGAACTTGGCTCGGATATCTGTGTTGTCAAAGCACAGATACATGCCGGTGGCCGGGGAAAAGGTGGCGGCGTAAAGCTGGCCAGGGGTCTGGATGAGGTAAAAAAACATGCAGAGAATATTCTTGGCATGACTCTGGTGACACACCAGACAGGTCCGGAAGGCCGGCTCGTGAATAAATTGTTGATTGAAGAAGGAATGGATATTGCCCGTGAATTATATCTGGGTATTGTTCTTGACCGGTCCGTATCGCAGCTGGTTTTTATGGTTAGTACAGAGGGTGGTGTTGAAATAGAGAAGGTGGCTGCCGAGTCTCCCGAAAAAATATTAAAGGAGTGGGTCGATCCGGCAGTTGGTTTAACTGCATTTCAGGCCAGAAAACTTGCCTTTGGGCTCGGAATGGAAGGTAAACAGGTTAATAATGCAGTCAAATTTATGCTTAGTTTATATCGCGCATTCACCGAATCTGACTGCTCACTTGCCGAAATAAATCCGCTGATAATAACAAAAAGCGGTGAGATTATTGCCCTGGACGCCAAAATTAATTTTGATGATAATGCGAAATACCGCCATAAAGAATATGATGATTTGAGAGATTTGGATGAGGAAGAACCATTGGAAGTGGAAGCCTCCAAATATGATCTGAATTATATAAAGCTCGATGGGAACGTTGGATGCATGGTCAATGGTGCCGGTCTGGCAATGTCAACTATGGATATTATAAAACTGGCTGGTGGCGAGCCGGCTAATTTTCTGGATGTAGGTGGTGGAGCAAATGTTGACACGGTACGCGACGGCTTTAAAATAATTTTATCAGATAAAAATGTGAAGGCTATTTTAATAAATATTTTCGGAGGCATCGTACGCTGTGATCGTGTGGCACAGGGTGTAATTGAAGCTGCTAAAACGATGGATATTAATGTACCCGTTGTCGTCCGGCTGGAAGGGACTAATGCCCAAGAAGCGGCAGAATTACTGGAAAATTCTGATATAGATTTCATAGTGGCAAAAACTCTGGAAGATGGTGCGCAAAAAGTTGTCGACACACTTACCGGTTAAAATTTCAAATGGGTTCTGCACCCGGGGAGAAATAAATGAGTATTTTAATAGATGAAAAAACAAAAGTCCTTGTCCAGGGAATTACCGGTGGAGAAGGTACATTTCATACGCAGCAAATGATTGAATATGGAACCAAAGTTGTTGCGGGCGTTACGCCTGGTAAGGGCGGTCAAATGTTTCAGGAAAAAATCCCGGTTTTTAATACGGTTGCTGAAGCCGTAAATGAGACAGGCGCTACAGCAAGCACCATATTTGTCCCGCCGCCTTTTGCAGCAGATGCCATAATGGAGTCGGCTGCCGCCGGAATTGAGGTAATTGTCTGTATAACTGAAGGAATTCCGGCTCTGGACATGTTAAAGGTATATGACTATGTCAAAGATAAATCATGTCATTTGATCGGCCCAAATTGTCCTGGTGTTATCTCTCCCGGGAAATCCAAAATGGGTATTATGCCGGGATTTATCCACAAAGAAGGACGGGTTGGAGTAATCAGCCGTTCAGGTACATTAACTTATGAGGCCGTCGGCCAGCTAACTGCGCTCGGTATTGGTCAGTCTACCTGCCTCGGGATTGGTGGAGATCCGGTTATCGGGACCCTTTTTATCGATGCTTTAAAATTGTTTAAAGATGATGCTGATACAGATGCCGTTGTATTGATCGGTGAAATCGGTGGTACAGCAGAAGAAGAGGCTGCCGAGTGGGTACAAGCGAATTTTGATAAACCCGTGGTAAGTTTTATTGCCGGTCAGACAGCACCTCCCGGGCGACGTATGGGGCATGCCGGGGCAATCATCAGTGGTGGTAAAGGAACAGCTGCGGAAAAAATGAAATCTTTATCCGCAGCTGGAATTCATGTGTGTAAAAGCCCGGCAGAAATTGGTTCAAAAGTGGCAAATGTTCTAAATATTAATTAATTTGGAAATAGTAGTCTGTACATAGATTCTGGGAGAAAAATGTGAAAGAAAGGACACTTGCAATCTTAAAACCGGATTGCGTGCAAAAGAAACTAACAGGCAAAGTAATAGATCATTTACTTAATGCCGGGTTCACTATCGTTGCAATGAAAATGGTAAAATTAACCCGTGATACTGCCGGTGAATTTTATAGTGTTCATAAAGAAAGACCTTTTTATAATAATTTACTGGATTTTATGACTGAAAGTATGGTGGTCCCCATGGTTCTTGAAAAAGATAAAGCAGTTTCAGAGCTGAGAAAGACTATTGGGGCCACTGATCCGGCCGAGGCTGAAGAAGGTACCATTAGAAAATTGTATGCTGATAATAAGCAAAATAACATAATACATGCATCCGATTCTATAGAAAATGCCCGAATCGAACAGACATTTTTCTTTTCTTCACTGAAATTAATTGAAAACCAGACATTATAATCGCGTTATAAACTATATCCGGGAGCATTAAATGCCTGATAAAAAAGGTGTCATGGATATTGAAATTCTCGGGAGATCCTCATTAGAAGGTGGGGCCGAAGATGACAATTTTCAAAGAGTTGCGGTACTTGGAGCAGGTATTATGGGACGTGGAATATCCCAGTTGATCGCCTCGAAGGGCCTGGATGTGATTCTGATCGAAAGACACGATGATACAGCAAAAGAGGCCATGGAATTGCTGGAACAGACCATGGATGCTGAAATTGCACGCTGGACGATGACCGAATCGGAGAAAAGGGCTATTCTGTCACGCACGACAGTCACCAGTGATATCGAAAGTGCTGTATATGGTGATCTGGTTATTGAATCAGTTACCGAAAATTTGGTGATCAAACAAAACCTGTTTAAAAAAATAGATGCCATATGTGATCCGGAAACTATTTTTATTACAAATGCCTCCGCCCTAAGTATTACCGAAATTGCCACCGTAACAGAGCGTCAGGATAAAGTGATCGGGATGCATTTTTTGAATCCTGTACCCAAAATACCACTGGTTGAAATTGTCCGTGGCCTGAAAACCAGCGATGAAACCTATAATATAGCAAAAGAATTTGCTGAAATGCTGGATAAAACTGCTGTTGAGGTGTTTGAATATCCCGGATATATTACCACGCGTGTGATTGTTCCCATGATCAATGAAGCAATGTATATCTTAATGGAAGGTGTGGCTTCAGCCGAGCATATCGACACGGCAATTAAATTGGGATATAATTTTTCAAAAGGTCCGCTTTCGCTTGCAGATATGATCGGACTGGATGAATTAATGACCTGGATGGAAACATTATTTCGCGAACTTGGCGATGCAAAATACCGGCCTTGTCCACTGTTACGTAAGCTTGTAAGGGCCGGTCATTTAGGAGTGAAAACCGGCAAAGGATTTTTTGAATACCCGGATCAGACACATACTGGTTAAAATACCCTGAACCCAAAAATCAGCGGGATTATTTAATCTGGTTGATTCATTCGCAGCACCGGGCTGAAATCAAAAAAAAGAAGTCCACGGATTACACAAAAGTTTTGCTAATCGCCCCGGCGATCCGTTGGAAATAACAAAGTTTTTGAGTAATACAGGTTATATTAAAAAGAGTAATAATTGAAATGAAAACACTGGTAATAAATAGCGGTAGTTCATCAGTTAAATATCAAATGATCGATACTGAAAGTAAAGTATCTCTGGCACGAGGCGTGGTGGAGCGAATTGGAATGGCCGGTGCTATGCTAACACATGAACCACATAATCGGGAAGAAATCAGGCTGAGCGGAGAGATATTGGACCATAAGGTGGCAATCGAATATGTGCTCAGTATATTGTTGAGTAAAAACCACGGTGTGATTAAAAGTAAAAATGAAATCGCAGCGATTGGACATCGCGTTGTTCATGGTGGCGAGTCCTTTAAGGAATCGGTTCTTATCTCTTCCGATGTGATTAAGGAAATATCCCGCTGTATGGAATATGCACCGCTGCATAATCCCCACAATCTGAAAGGAATACGAGCAACCCAGGCATTGCTGCCCGGAGTACCACAGGTGGCTGTATTTGATACTGCTTTTCATCAAACGATGCCGGATTATGCCTATATATATGGTTTACCGTATGTGCTGTATAAACGTCATGGGATACGCCGCTATGGTTTCCACGGCACATCACATCTTTATGTGACCAATCGCACAGCATTGATGATGAAGCAGCCGATAGATAAACTAAAGATTATTACCTGTCATCTTGGAAACGGTTCATCTGTCGCGGCTGTCAAATATGGAGAATCGATTGACACTTCGATGGGATTTACGCCGCTTGAAGGTTTGTTAATGGGTACCAGGAGTGGTGATTTGGATCCGGCAGTGGTGTTGCATATTATGAATAAAGAAGAATTATCCATGCATGAAGCCAATACAATGTTAAATAAACATAGTGGTATTCAGGGATTGAGCGGCATCAGCAGTGATATGCGCGAAATTGAAGAGGAAATGGAAAGTAATAATCGCGCCAGATTGGCTCATAATGTTTTCTGCTACCGGCTGAAAAAGTATATTGGTGCCTATACTGCCGCATTGGGTGGTGTTGATACAATAGTATTCACCGGAGGTATCGGTGAGAATTCTTCTGTAGTACGACGTGATGTATTGAATGGTATGGCGTATTTCGGAGTTTTACTCGATAATGATAAAAATGAATTACGCAGTAAGAAAGAAAGAGAAATCAGTACATCCCAATCAAAAGTCAAAGTGTTGGTAATTCCAACCAATGAGGAACTTGTTATCGCAATGGATACAATGCGGATTGTGAATGAAAGCAATCAAGCATAATGAACAGGATTTATATCAACTGCACAAATATATTCTGCAAATTTAGCTCAGGGAACATTCTTTGAGCACACTGAGTTTATTGCTATCAAAACAGATTTTTATTAAATTATGAATTTGTCATGAAAATATTAATTAAAGATCTCAACGAGGGTATTAATGAGTCTCGTGAAGAGATCCCGGTCGGGGGTATAGAACTACCTGAATCAGATTTTTATATACATCCAATACTGCTGGATCTGTACATTGATCGCCTGGACAATATCTACCGGATTAAGGTAAATATAAATACACAGGCGAAATATTCATGTGATCGCTGCCTGGAAGAATTTGACAGTGAGTTTAGCGCATCTACTGAACAAATGTATCAGCTGGGTTCAGGTAAACTTGATGATGACGATGAAGTTGAAATTCTTCCCGCCGATACAAGAGAAATAAATATTGACAAGGTAATACAGGACGTGTTCATGATGAGCAAGCCCATTCAACTGCTATGCTCTGAGTCCTGTAAAGGTTTATGTGCAATATGTGGCATTAATCTGAATGAAAAACAATGCAATTGTAATACGGATCATATAGATCCAAGACTTGAAAAATTAAAGTCTTTATTGAACTAGGAGAACCGATGCCAAATCCAAGAAGGAAAATATCCCGGTCAAAACGCGATAAACGGCGTCAGAGTTGGGCTGCAAAACTGAATACGACCCATCTCTCTGATTGTGGAAATTGTGGGGAAAAGAAAATTCCTCATCATGTTTGTCCGCATTGCGGATTTTATAATGGCAAGGCGATATATACGCCTGAAGCCACATCCTGATAATCTGAATACCGGAATAATTCATGCGAATTGCTCTTGATGCAATGGGTGGAGATTTTGCCCCTCAGGCCACTGTCGAAGGGGCTTATTTGTATCAAAAAGAAAATAAAGCAAAAAATGAAATAGTTCTTGTCGGTGATCAGGATCAGATCACAATGGAATGCAAAAAATATTCCCATTGGCAGGAAATGAATATTTCAATTATCCATGCCGGCCAGGTGATAGAGATGAATGAGGCGCCGACAGAGGCTTTGAAACAAAAAAAGGATTCTTCGCTTCAGGTTGGATTAAACCTGCATAAACTGAATGAGGTACAGGCTTTTGTAAGTGCCGGCAATACCGGCGCCCAAATGGCAGGCAGTCTGTTAAGCCTTGGCAGGATCAGCGGCGTGAACCGGCCGGCGATCGGATCATTCCTCCCAAGCGAAAAAGGTATGATCTTCCTGATTGATGTGGGGGCAAATGCCGATTGTAAACCAATACATTTGTATCAATTCGGGATAATGGGCGGTATATTCGTCGACCAAATTTATAGCACAACAGATCTGAAAATAGGACTCCTGAGTATCGGCGAAGAGGAAAAAAAAGGCAATGAGTTAACGCAGGCTGCGCATCAGCTGATGAAGAAAGATCTCAAAGGATTTCATGGGAATATTGAAGGTCGCGATATTTTAATGGGGAAAGTAGATATTGTTGTTTGTGATGGGTTCGTCGGCAATATTATATTGAAAATGGCTGAAAGTGTGATTGGGGTTCTTACAAAAAGTTTTAAACGTAATCTGGGTAGCAATCTTTTTACTAACCTTGGTGCACTCCTTGTTAAACCGGCATTCACTGAACTGCGTCGGAATTATGACTATGAAGAGTATGGCGGTGTGCCACTTCTGGGTGTTAACGGTATATCCATTATATGCCATGGCAGCTCGACTGGAAAAGCGATTAAAAATGCACTAAGTGTTGCTGAAAACATGGGGGCAAGGAAAGTAAATGAACATATAGCCCAAACCCTGAAAGCGAGAGAGGATAGCTAATGGCAGATATAAGATCATATATCTCGGCGATACATCACTGGGTACCGGAAAAAGTATTAACCAATGCCGATCTTGAAAAAATGGTTGATACAACTGATGAATGGATACGAACAAGAACAGGTATTAGTGAACGCCGGATACTTGAGGATGGTAAGGCGTCTTCGGATATGGGTGCAGAGGCGGTAAAACTCCTGCTTGAACAGCGTGGAATAAGCGCTGATGAAATTGATGTGATTATTGTTGCTACGGTAACTCCTGATATGTTTTTTCCAAGTACAGGAAACCTTATTCAACATAAAGTTGGCGCTAAAAATGCATGGTCGTTCGACATTTCCGCCGCCTGTTCCGGATTTATTTATGCGCTTAGCATTGGGGCTGAACTTATAAAATCAGGAAGAAATTCTAAAATAGTGGTTGTTGGTACCGATAAAATGTCGGCGATAACAAATTATACTGACCGCAATTCATGTGTGTTGTTTGGTGACGCTGCAGGCGCAGTCCTTCTTGAACCTGCTCCGGATGATGAATTAGGAATAATCGATTTTATTCTGCATAGTGATGGCTCAGGTGCTGAGTATCTGCATATGAAGGCCGGTGGCAGTAAATATCCGGCTTCAGTAGAGACAGTGGCAAATGACTGGCATTATATCTACCAGGATGGTAAAACGGTATTTAAACTTGCCGTGCAAAAAATGGCTGATATCGCTGAAGAAATATTAACTCGTAATAATTATTCGGGTAAAGATGTCAAGTTGATGGTACCGCATCAGGCTAATCTGAGAATAATTGATGCGGCAGCCAGAAGGCTTGGACTCGATAAGAAAAAAGTATTAGTCAATATAGACCGCTATGGCAATACTACGGCGGCAACAATTCCGCTGGCACTGTCCGAAGCATATCAAATGGGTAAAGTTGAAAAGGGCGATTTATTGGTTTTTTCTACATTTGGTGCAGGATTTACCTGGGGAAGTATTTTGTTAAGATGGGGCATAGATCCACCAAAATAGTGGGGTTGTCATGAAGAAAATAATCCTGATACTACTGCTGGCGGTTTTGGCATTCACCTGTTCAAAAAAAGTTGTGGTCAATATTCAGAAACCGGCGCAATACGATGTCTCTGATATTAAAAGAATTGCCGTGTTCGATTTTAATGGACCCGAAAAATCCGGGGAGATAATTGCCGGCAAGTTCACCACTAAATTATGGAAAACACAGTATTTTTCCATTATGGAGCGAAAGGAACTTAAAAAGATCCTCGAAGAGCATGCTTTACAAATGAGCGGAATCATAGATAATGCCACGGTTGTCGAGTATGGAAAAATTATCGGGGTTGATGGGATTGTGCTGGGTGATGTCACTGCGTATAAAGTATCGTCTACACGTGGCCACGAAAAAATCAAGGAAAAAGTGTGGAATGGTGAGTACGAGAAAGACAAAAACGGAAATATTATATACGAAAAAACACGTTCCGGCAGACAGAAGAAAAAAGTATATGTTGATGAATATGTTAGCCGGGCTTTTATCAACCGTTCGGTTACTGTCGGAGTAAATTTTAGATTAGTGAGTGTTCAGACCGGCGAGATCAGGGCAAGCGATTCAAACTCTAAATCACATACAAAAAAATATTATCTGCACAAAGGACAGATTCCGGCGGCTGATCAGATCCTTGATAATTTATCAGAAAGTGTTCTCAATAAGTTTATTCCACTCATCACACCGCATAATGTAAGGGTTAGTAAGGAATTTGAAGAAGGGAATGATCAGGTAGATCTGGGGATCGAATACGCCCAGAAAAATCTGTGGGATAGAGCAAAAAACATCTGGGAAGAGGAGGTAAGAAAAGACCCTCGTAACTCCGCGGCATTATACAATCTGGGTATTGCTAATGAGGTGCTGGGTGATCTTGACCTGGCCGAGCAATTGTATAACAAGGCCCTGGATATCGAACCAAATGAACTGTATATGGAAGCTGTTTCCAATATTCGACAGCTCAAACTTGATCAGAAAAAATTGCAGGAACAGCTGCATTAATAAAGTTTAAAAGTACAGGCACGAAGTTGTCAGAGGTAAATAGATTAAGAGGATAATACGTTCCTAAGTACAATTTGGGAACGAGGGAGCCGCGGAAATCAGCTCAATCGGCGTAATCCGCGTGCCATGTAGTAAAGATAAAATAATTATCAGTAAAATATCATGAACAAAACAGCATTTATATTTCCCGGGCAGGCATCACAATATGTAGGCATGGGAAAAGATCTGTATGATGGCAGTAATAAAATCCATGATATGTTTGATACAGCAAATGATATTATGGAATTCAACCTGGCCGACATTTGTTTTAATGGGCCGGAAGAAGATCTGAAGCAGACAAGAGTAACGCAACCTGCGATTTTTGTACATAGTGTTGCTGTCTTTCAATTACTGAGTGATAAAGGAATTTTTCCGGATGTAGCGGCCGGTCATAGTTTAGGCGAATTTAGTGCATTGGTTGCAGCCGGTGCATTAAGTTTTGAAGACGGACTGAAACTGGTTAAAATACGTGGTGAACTAATGCAATCCGCGGGAGAACACAAACCCGGCACGATGGCTGCAATTATTGGTCTGGAAGCTGATCTGGTTAAGGAGGCTTGTAATAAAGCCAAAAGCTCAGGTATTGTTTGTCCGGCAAACTTTAATTCACCAGGTCAGGTGGCAATTTCCGGTGATATCCCGGCAGTTCAGCATGCCATGGAAATTGCCAAAGAAATGGGCGCAAAACGTGTAGTGCAACTGGTGGTCAGTGGTGCTTTTCATTCTCCGCTGATGGAATTCGCACAGAGTGGATTGGCTGACGCCTTAAATAAAACTAAAATCAATAATGCAAAGATACCGGTATATTCCAATGTGCCGGCAACAGCTAATCAGGAGCCTGAGAAGATTCGTGATTTATTATTTAAGCAATTAACCAATCCTGTACGGTGGGCTGAAATAATTGAAAATATGATTACTGACGGCGTAAATTTATTTCTGGAGAC
>CAYULK010000105.1:0-9893 GCA_964445625.1 uncultured Calditrichota bacterium | reverse complement strand
CTTAGTTGAAATTTTTCACAAAAGTTCGGGCTACCTATTTAGTTTCCATCTTTAACTGAATATGTACATTTCACTTTTCTGCGATTATTATACTATCTAATTTCACACAAATCAAGTACCAAAATCGCCGGTCAAAATCGCCATGACAGAAGCTTTTTTATGCGATAATAAACATTGATTTATAATAATTAATAATATCTAGCCGGGCATTTTTATTATGATGATATTCTCTATAAAAAGTTAAAGGTGAGATACCAAATTTATTTTTAAATGACCTTCTGAAGGTTCTTATATTATTATATCCGGCTTTTCCTGATACAATCCGGAGGTTTTTTTCATTGGGGATTAAATCTAGTGCAATACTCAACCGGAATTTTCTAATCAACATCCAACACCCGGAATCGGGAAATTGTAATTGACAAGGTGGAATAAACAGTATATATTGCTACTATATTAATGCGCATCGTAAAATACTCGCGAGTATTTTACGATAGAGGTGAAATGATGAACTATATTAATCGATACCTGGAATCTCATATCAAAGAAGACCTTGCAAAAAAAATGGTCTTTGTTTCCGGTCCGCGCCAATCCGGAAAGACAACGATGGCAAAAAAATTATTAACAGATTTATTTCCTGACTTCCCACAAGAACGATATATGAATTGGGATGCAGTGGATGATAGAGAAAATATTATCCGGGAGAGATTTCCTGCCGGTGGCGGGCTTTTAGTTTTAGATGAAATTCATAAATACACGCGCTGGCGGCAAGTGGTAAAAGGATTATACGATAAGCGAAAAGATGAGTTACAAATCCTGGTAACCGGTAGTGGAAGATTAGACTTATATCGACATGGAGGTGATTCACTTCAGGGACGTTACCATTTATATCGGTTGCATCCCTTTAGCTTAAAGGAGATTAATGCCCAGAGTAATTTACCACTTTTAGATCTTCTAAATTATGGTGGTTTTCCAGAGCCCTGGATGAATGCATCTGTCAGAGAATCACGTCGTTGGAGTAAAGAATATAGAAGCAGAGTAATAAACGAAGATCTGAATTCTCTGGAGAAAGTGAATGATATAGCATTATTGGAACACCTGGCGTTACGCCTGCCTGATTTGGTTGGATCACCTTTATCAATTAATGCTTTACGACAAGATTTGCAGGTATCGCATCAGAGTGTATCACGATGGCTGAATATGTTTGAAAATTTATTCATGATTTTTCGCATTTATCCATTCGGGGCACCAAAAATCAGAGCTGTTAAAAAAGAAGCAAAACATTATCATTTGGACTGGAGCATTGTTGAGGAGAAATCCTATCGGTTTGAAAATCTGGTTGCTTGCCACCTCCAGAAGTGGTGTCACTTTCGACAGGACTATGAGGGATTAGATACCGAATTAAGATATTTCAGGGATATAGACCGCCGTGAAGTGGATTTTGTCATATTAGAAAACACAAAGCCCATATATTTTATCGAATGCAAGTTAAAAAATAAGGATATCAATCCGGCATTACGCTATTTGAAGAACCGGTTTCCCGAAACGGATACCAGGCAAATAGCACTTGATGGTGAGGAAGATTATATAAATAAAGATGGAATACATGTTTGTCCTGCAAATAATTTTCTTAAGGGCCTGATATAACTTTTAACAGGTGGGTGGAATTGAAGTTTAAAGGTATCAGGGCAGTCAAGGTATGATTGATTTGTATTTCGATACCAAGTGTAATACTCAGCCGGTATCGTTTACGCCAGTGAGCAATCATTGCGGCGCTGCGATATAAATTAATCAGGCTAAAATTTCAGCAGCATGCAGAACATCCTGATACAGATCATTCTTAATAGATTCCGCATTCTTCCGGGCATGTGACAGCGCATTGGTTATGTATCTGTTGGCAATAAAGATTTTTCTTTTATTTTTTTCTGTCTCATCCAGAACCAGATATCCTACATACAGGGAAGCATACAATTCCACCAGTTCTTTGGCAGCTATTTCCTGAAAATGACTATCATTTTTATCAAGTACGTATTTCAGACAATCATGGAATATCTCACGGATTTCCCTGAGATAATTTGCCAGTTTGGTTAATGTTCCCTTATAGGTTTTCTTTTCCTTCAGATCAAAATGCTCATTGAGGACATCTTTTATGACACCCCCGATGGCGGAGACAATCTGCAATTGCGAGGTTCCTTCATAAATATTTGTAATTCTGGCGTCACGCGTTAATCGTTCGATACTAAAATCCTTCATATAACCGGCGCCGCCATGTACCTGCAGGGCATCGTATGAGATTTTATTTGCCGACTCGGTTAAAATATATTTTGTTATCGGTGTCAATAAATCACAAATTTTTTGGGCGTGGCGCAAGCGGGTATTTTCATCTGAAAAAGACTTACCCCCGGCTTTCAGCTTCCTGATATGCTCTTCCAGTTTAGTTTGCACATCAACCCACTTCGATGTGGCATAAAAGAGTGATCTGTTCGTCTCCAGACTAACCCGCATCTCAATAAGCATATTTGTTACCGGTGGTATATTTATGATCGGTTGGCCAAACTGTTCCCTCTCCCGGGCATATTTAACAGCTTCTTCATATGAAGCCTGAGAAATACCAAGTGCCTGTGCAGATACTCCCAGGCGGGCACTATTCATGAGATCCATAACATATTTTATAAGTCCGAATCTCCGTTTACCAATCAGTACCGCCGGAGTATCATTGAATTGTAACTCGGCAGTCGGTGACCCGTGAATACCGAGTTTGTTTTCCAGGCGTCGTACAACTACAGTGTCACCGCCATAACAGGCAAACATACTGAGACCCCGGCCATCTTTGGTTCCGGGCTCTGAGCGGGCAAGTACCAGAAGTATTTCACCACCGCCATTAGTTATAAACCGTTTGACTCCGCGTAAGAACCAGTTGCCATTTTCATCCTGGTAGGCCTGCAATTTGACAGCCTGCAGATCAGAACCGGCATCAGGTTCTGTCAAAGCCATTGCTCCGGTAAATTCACCGGTAGAAAATTTTGGTAAAAATTCCTTTTTCTGATCCTCATCGCCAAATTTTTCAATCGTTATGGCAATATCCTGAAGACCAAATATATTCATAAGCGATGCATCAGCACGTGATACCATCTCAACCATACACATATATATTGTCTTGGGAAAATTTAATCCACCAAATCTGCGCGGAAATTCAACTGCCATTAATTCTGCGTCTGAGAGGCGTTTCAAATTTTCCTGCATGCCTTTTGAGTACTGAACTTTACCATTTACAATGGTATTTCCCTCTTCATCCACACCTGTTGCTCTTGGCGCAATAAAATTTCCGGCAATATCTCCGGCAATTTCTAAAATAATTCTATAGTTCTCCATCGCATCAGCGTAATTAACCGGAGCATAATTAAACTCTTCAGCCTGCGTATAATTATCCTCAGATATGGCGACAATTTCTTCCAAATCAAGATTCTCAAATTGGAAAATAATATCCGCATTATCTGTGAAGAAATTTGGCATAGAACCCTCTATTTTAATTTATTTTTATAGGCTTCAATAAATTTAGGAATCACATCTTTTACATCGCCCAGAATTCCATAATGACATACATCAAAAATCGGTGCTTCCGCATCATTATTAATTGCAATAATCTTATTGGCATCCTGCATTCCTGCCCGGTGCTGAATCGCACCCGAGATGCCACATGCGATATATAATTTGGGCCGAACCGTAACACCGGTCTGGCCCACCTGGCGTTCATGTGGAATAAAACCGGCGTCAACAGCAGCCCGGCTGCCGGCAATATCGCCACCAAGCACATGAGCCAGTTCATGAATTAATTCAAAATTCTTTATTGATCCCATACCATAACCACCGGAAACAATAATTGGAGCTGATTTCAAATTTACCTTGCTTTCCTCCTGATGCCTTTCAATAATTTTGATCAGATTATCAACCGGATCGGATTTATAATCTGCTCTGGTAATTTTTCCGGGTTTTGGTTTGTCCAGCGGGTGGTTTTCCATTACGCCCTCCCGAACTGTTGCCATTTGAATTGGCGCATCGGGCGTAATAATAGTGGCAATTATATTACCGCCAAATGCGGGTCTGATCTGGAGCAATAATTCTTTATAATCATTTTTCAGATAGGTGACATCCGAGATTTGCAGATCCGTGCAGTCTGCTGTAAGACCGCTTTTAGTATATGATGCCACCCGGGGCGCCAGGTCCCGGCCAATGATTGTCGCGCCGAACAAGACTATCCGTGGCTTTGCATTGATAACAAGATCGTTTATAATCCGGCTATAGGGCATCGTGCGGTAATCCTTTAACTCCGGGTGATCTACAAGTAACACTTCCTCTGTGCCATAATTAAACGATTGTTTAGCCACGGCTTCCATTTTATGACCGATCACAACCGCTTTAAGGCTTCCTTTGAGAGAATCCGCCAGCTTCCGGCCTTTTGACAAAAGTTCAAGACTTACATCAGCCGGTTTTCCGGAATTTTGCTCGACAAAAACCCAAACTTCATTTGATAATTTATCCATAATATTCCTTTATCCCAGAATATGATCATCCATCAAATTGGTTACTAAATCATCCATACCTTCTTTGGTAGGCTCAATTTTTATATGTTCACCACCACCCAGTACGACAGAATCCACTTTGTAAACTTTTGTCGGCGAACCGCGCAATCCGCATCGCTCTTGCAATACATTAAGTTCGTCCATAGTCAGGGTGGGAATAAAAAGTGCCTTCTGCTCATATTCTTCCCGCAAATCATCTATGTAAAGCAAGGAGTTACCTTCAACCATTTTCTCCAACTCCATCAATGTGCGGGTATTCTTATATGCCATAACCCGTTTGGCCCTGAACGGTCTTGGCGTCGCGGCGTCTTTTATAACGGTCATAAGCAGTGGAAACGGTGATTCGAGAATTTCATAGCCACCTTCAATTTTCCTTTTTACCTGAATACTTTTTTTATCGGCCCGGATGATTTCCTCAACATATGTTATCTGCGGAATGCCCAGTTTTTCTGCCGTTTGCGGGCCGACCTGGGCGGTATCGCCGTCAATTGCCTGGCGACCGGCAAATATAATATCGTATTCACCTATATTTTTAATAGCCTCGGCCAGAACATAGGAAGTGGCCAGTGTATCCGCCCCGGCAAATTTGCGGTCACTTATTAAATATGCTTCGTCACACCCCATATAAAAGCATTCACGCAATAAATCCGATGCCTTTGGCGGACCCATGGTTACGCATGTAACTTTGCCGCCATATTTATCCTTCATTTGTAACGCCAGCTCCAGGGCCACCTGATCTTCCGGATTAAATATAGCAGGAAGTTTGGCCCGGTTAACTGTGCCATCCGGTTTCATTACCTGACCGGATATATTTGCCGTATCGGGCACCTGTTTTACTAATACGATTGCATTAAAGCTCATACCCTGTTCCTGTTAATAAAATTAAGGCATAAATCTAATTAAAAGCGGGCAAGAAAACAAGATTGAGATTCAAGGGTAGGCTCAAAAAATGCAATGATATTTATGGCACGCTGATTACACGGATAAAGCTGATTCTCGCAGATTTTTAATATTATTTATTTTAATTCGTGGATAAAAGTTTATTAGGCACTTTAGTCTCTTTAGATCACTTTAAACTTTAGTCACTTGCTGTTTACAACGATATGCTATTGTAGCCAAATACTTTGTTATTTCCAACGGATCGCCGGGGTGATTAGCAAAGTTTTTACAAATCTGATTAATATTTTTTGACGCAAAGACGCTAAGAACGCGCCACGCCTGCGGCGGGCAGGCAAAGTTCGCAAAGAAAGATTAAAATATATTTTTAAAAAATAATTAAAAGACCTTGCGTCATTGCGGTAAAGCAATCCGTGTAAATCAGTGTAATCCGTGCTTGCCCGCCTTTGGCGCGGGACTTCTTTTCTTTGATTGCAGCACCGCTGCGGTATGAATAAATCAGGTTAGAAATTGCAGGTTTATCCCAAATACTGCCGCAGGGATTTGCTCCGGGATTGATGCCGTAATCTGAACAGAGCCTTTTCTTTTATCTGACGCACCCGTTCGCGGGTTAGACGATACAGACGGCCAATTTCATCCAGCGTGTAAGCTCTATCGGTATTGATACCAAAATATAGTTGCAGTACTTTGGCTTCTTTAGTGCTCAGAGAATTCAGAGCCTGCAATATCTCCATCTTCATGGATTCATCATTAAGCGGTTGATCGGGAGGATTGGTTGATTCCTGAGGAATATCTTTATACAGACAATGATTGTCTTTTTCTGACCGGCTAGTATCAAGTGACACATGTCGGCCCGGATACTGCATTGCCTGAGCTACTTCTTTAGAGGAGATTTCCAGGATTGTAGCGATTTCTTCCGGTGTCGGGTTTCTTTCAAATTCCTGCTCCAGAATACTTGCAGCCCGGCCAATTTTATTTACTGAGGTAATCCTGTTTATAGGAAGCCTTACAACCCGGGCATGATCTGCGTTGGCCTGCATGATCGACTGTCTTATCCACCAGACAGCATAGGATATAAATTTAAAACCTTTGGTTTCATCAAACTTATGTGCGGCTTTTATTAAACCTATATTACCTTCATTTATCAGATCACAAAGCGGTAATCCCTGATTTCTGTAATCCATGGCAATGCTGACAACAAACCGCAGATTGGCCTGAATTAACTCTGCCAGGGCTTTAAGATCACCCCGTCTTATTCTTTTTGCCAAGCAGACTTCTTCATCAGCATTGAGTAACGGATAATCCCTGATCTCTAGGAAATACTTACCAACAGTCTGATCTGTGCTTTGAGAATCCCTGTAAGTCGTTTTCTCCATATTTAAACTCCATTTCTATATAAATGTGTTTCCTATAAAGAAAAATTGAAATATTTCCTCAGAATCAATAATCGGAATTATTTTTCAATCATTGAATTTTTTTTAGTAAACCAGTTTATGTACGTTCCCAAGCACCTTTTCCCAAAGGAATCCCTTCGGGAGTGGTTATGCTTTTGTAGCCAAAAACTTTGTTATTTCCAACGGATCGCCGGGGCGATTAGCAAAGTTTTTACAAATCTGATTAATATTTTTTCTTCGTGATCTTCGTGTTCTTCGTGATACTTAAATAATTTGATTGCAGCATCGTTGCGGTATGAATAAATCAGGTTATATAAACATTTATTAATCTTAGGTTTCCTCTGCGTTATATTCTATCATCCTGTATCTAAATTAATATTGATAAACTGTATGATATTCACTATTTTGATTCATAAAAAGTCCACATTTTCCTTATGAAAAAATTACTCCACTACAATAATGATAATAAATTGCAGCTTGAAGACTGCACTTTTGAGTCGTTATGCCAAAGATTTTCCACGCCGCTTTATGTATACAGCAGAGCTGCAATTAAAAAAAATTGCGGCCAGGTACTTGAAATTTCAAAAGGTGTTGATCTGTTCCCCTGCTTTGCATTAAAAGCCAATTATAATCCCGCATTGATTAAACTCATTCATAGCTTTGGATTTGGAGCCGATGTGGTCTCCGGGGGTGAACTATACTTTGCACGAAAGGCTGGTATCCCGGCAGAAAAAATTGTATTTGCCGGTGTGGGAAAAACAGAACGGGAAATTGAGGAAGCGATTCATCTGAAGATTCACTCTCTGAATATTGAATCAAAGTCGGAACTCTCAGTTATTGAAAAATTAGCGGAGAGGATAAAAAAGAAAGTCACCATTGCATTTCGTGTGAATCCGGATATCAATCCCAAAACACACCCATACATCTCCACCGGAATTCACAGCAGTAAGTTTGGTATAACGCGTGATCTGGCTATGGAATTATTTCAGAGGGCGGCCAGGCATCCCTATATCGAGCCAAAAGGTATTCACGTCCACATCGGATCTCAGATCGATCAGGAAGATCCCTATTTAGAAACAGCTGAATATCTGATCAGGATGAAAGAGGAATTGTACGCTTTAGGAATTGATATAGAATTTCTTGATCTGGGAGGTGGAATCGGTATTAATTATCACAATCAGATAGATGAGAATGGCAGCCAACAAACATACCTGGATACCATTTTGCCCCATTTGCTTAAACCATTTCAGGGGATGAAGGTAAAACTACTGTTAGAATTGGGAAGATCAATTATCGGCAGTGCAGGATTTCTTGTCACAAAGGTTATTTATATTAAAAAAACGCCGCAAAAGAAATTCATTATTGTCGATGCGGCTATGAACAATTTACTACGTCCCTGTTTATATCAGGCATATCACCAGATACTCACACTGTCCAAAGATACAGGACCGACTGAAATAGCTGATGTTGTCGGACCGGTTTGTGAAACATCAGATTTTCTGGCCAAAGACAGAGAAATGCCGATCGTAAAAGAAGGTGATTATCTGGTCATCACCGGCGCCGGCGCTTACGGGCAATCCTTATCTTCTATCTATAATCTGCGCCCGACTCTGGCAGAATATTTAGTCAAAGGTGACAGCGTGGAAACAATTTTTCATGGAGAAACTATAGCTACTATTGCAGAAAAGTACGCCTGGTAGATACCTATGGGTCCGACAATTGCATATATTTCACATAAAAATTTAAAACACAATATTTCATTAATCCGTTCAGCCGTCGGCAGCAGAAAAATAATGGCGGTAGTCAAAGCCAATGCCTATGGACATGGTGAAACAGAAGTCAGCAAAACAGCAATAGAAACCGGTTGTGAGTATCTGGGTGTCGCTTTTGTTGAAGAAGGTATCCGGCTTAGAAAGGCCGGGATTGACACCCCGATCCTGGTATTTGGCGCACATTTACCTGAATTCCTGCAGAAAGCGATTGAACATAATCTTGAAATTACTATTACAAATATGCAGCAGATTGAGTTCTTAAAAAATTTGAAGAAGGACTCAGAGATATCTGTTCATATTAAGTTTGATACGGGAATGAACCGGGTTGGTTTTAACTCAAACGAGCACAAGAAAATTATCGATCAGATGTTAAATATACCCGGCATAATTATCAAAGGCATCTATTCACATTTTTCAACATCTGACGAACATGACAAATCGTATGCAGAATATCAGATCGAAAAGTTTAAAGAGATAGAGGAATATGCACGTCAGATCATCAATCACAATATTTTATTTCATATGGCAAATTCCGGCGCCATCATGCAGTACCCGGATTCTTATTTTGATATGGTCCGGCCAGGCATTATGTTATATGGTCAGCCGCCATCCCCGGAATTTATCCTGACATGGGATATACGCGAAGTTATGACTTTACAATCACAGCTGGGATTAATTAAATTGACAGATAAAAATGAACCTGTGAGTTATGGCAGGCGTTATTATACAAAAGGCCCTACTTATATAGGAGCCATACCTGCCGGATACGCCGATGGTATTTCCCGAAAACATACCAATAACGGGGAAGTGTCAATCAATAATAAGCGTTACCCGATTGTCGGAACAGTATGCATGGATATGATTATGGTAGATCTGGGGCCGGAAAATACCTGTAAAGCCGGAGATGTTGTTACAGTTTATGGAGAGGGTATTTCGATTTGTGAAGTTGCAAAACGGATTGGAACAATTCCTTATGAAATCACATGTAATGTGTCACAACGCGTTCCGCGCGTTCATAAATACAAATAAGCCGGAGAAATTATTATGAGAACTAAAATATTTCTTTTTATATGTATTCCGTTTTTCTTAAGCGCCCAGGTAATGCGTGTATCGGTTGATGTTAACTTTGCACATCTGGAACCTGTAGAACAACAATTCCTGGCAAATTTTAAAACCCAGGTTGAAGATTATTTTAATAATTACTCCTGGACTGATGATGAATTTGAAACAGATGTTGAAACAAGCATTAGTAT
>CAYULK010000104.1:0-9902 GCA_964445625.1 uncultured Calditrichota bacterium | reverse complement strand
ATCCGTTTTCATCACTGGGTGCCATCACCAGCATGCTCAGTATATCACAATATATAGTATGAATATCAACTACCTGTTGGTTCGGGCTATAGATATGAATTCCTTTATAGTCAATATCCTCCCGGTTGATATAGGTGATGATTTCCGGGATGCTGTCCTGGTTAACGTTTTCTACAAGGTAAGTACGAATCCCTAAAGTATGATCCCAGCGGATGATATATCCTATGTTTGGCAGTTTTGCGATTTCCTGGTTAGAAATCTCGTATACCGGCTGGGCGGTGAGCAAGGATATCCACAGCAGCAACAAAGTCAGAATCAAGTTAAACATTTCGTATCCGGTTAATAATATAGTTTAAATTTACTATAGTGCGATCGAATCTTTGTGATATAAATCTCAATTCTACATATAAAACGGAGTCCAATAATGTAATTATTACTTGTTTTGATGATGGTAATAAAAAATTAGTTTTATTTATCAATAAATACAAATATCTTGTGTATATTTTTATGAGAATAAAAATATATAGCCATTAGTTATCATAGATCATATTAATCAAAATTCTTGGTATAATGAAATTTTTAAGACCACAATGGGCCATCGATTGGTGGACCATCATTAAGAATGAAGGTGTGAAAGCATTTATAAAGCAGAAGGGCTGGAAATTCTTTATTGCCTTTATCCTGTTTTATCTTGTCCGGGATGTTACGCTTTATATTATAATTCCGTATTTTGCGATTAGTAAAATCGGCGGGTGTGAGTAAAAAGTGCTGAATATCGAAACTATTACCGTTGGCGCATTTGCCATGAATTGCTATTTGCTTTATGACGACGAATCTAAAAATGCGGTTTTTATTGATCCGGGAATGGAAGCCGACAGGCTGATCAAACGTGTCGAAGATCTGGATCTCAATTTGAATTATATCATCAACACCCATGCCCATATTGACCATGCAGCCGAGGCTGGTATTGTTCAGAAGCACTTTGATGTTAATTTCTATCTGCATCGTGAAGAATTACCCCTACTCGATGCATTACCTGACCAGGCAAAAATGTTTGGAATCAGCGTTGGAGTAGTTCCATCTGTGACGAACTATATTAATGACGGCGAGGAAATTCGACTGGGAGATTACCGGGGAAAAGTTCTGCACACGCCGGGTCATTCTCCCGGCAGCATATCGATTTACTGGGGTAATGACCTGTTTGTCGGGGATTGTCTGTTTATGGATTCGATTGGCCGGACTGATTTGTATAAAGGCGATTATGATCAGCTGATCAACTCCATCAGGACGAAACTGCTAACATTACCCGAAGCAACAAAAGTGTATTCCGGACACGGTCAGTCAACTACAATCGGGCGGGAAAAAGCCTATAATCCATTTCTTCAATCTTAAAATCTTGCAATCCGATCATCATTTGCTTATACTTAGCACCCGAAATTCATTAAATAGATAAACTGTGGTTTATGGAGTTAAAAAATAAGAATATCCTGATAACCGGTGGTGTAGTAAGGGTAGGCCGGGCAACTACCAGGGAATTGCTAAGTGCCGGCGCCAGGCTGTTTTGTCATTATAATAGTTCGCATCAGGAAGCAAAATCTCTGCAAAAGGAAGCCGGAAATAATGCGGATAATTTGCATCTGATACAGGGTGATCTGAACTCGGTCGCTTTTGCAGAAAATCTTGTCGAACAGGTAATTGAAGAATCCGGTCATATTGATGCACTGATAAATAATGCCGCTATCTTCTTTAAAACACCATTAGGCGAGGTAAATGAAACGGATTGGGATAAATTATTCCAACTTAATTTAAAAGCACCGTTTTTTTGTGCGCAAAAAGCCGGAATGTATATGAAAAAGCAGGGTTGGGGGAAAATTGTTAATATTGGTGATCCCAGTGGAGAAAATCCCTGGCCTTCATTTATTCCCTATGGATTAACCAAAGGCGGTATTATCTCAATGACCAGGGGCCTGGCCAAAGCGCTGGCGCCGGAAGTTCAGGTAAATTGTATAAATCCCGGGCCGGTTATGTTTCCGGATCATTATGCAAAAGAGAACCGGGAAAAAGCATTGAAAAATACGTTGTTAAAAAAGGAAGGCACTGCCGAAGATATCGCAAAGACAGTCCGTTTTATTTTAGAGGGTTCTGACTATATCACCGGTGCTATAATAAATGTCGATGGTGGCCGCAGTATTGCCTAATTTTTCGAAAATGACCACCCCCTCTTTCCCCCTCCCTAATCGGATTAGGGAGGGGGATTATCCCGAAGGGATGCTTTTGGCTAAAAAAAGGGAAAAATATATTTGAGGTAAGGTTTAGAATAATTAATAAACGCCGGGTTCTCTGAGAACGCATAGAAAAGTATTATTTATAACTCTGCGGTACTCAGCGAACTCAGCGTCTCTGCGTTAGAAAAGAATTGCAAGGAAAAGAAAAATGAGTAACAACCTGAATTTGCCAAAATCTCTGGAAAAACTTGAAGATCTCGCATATAATTTATGGTTTGCCTGGAATCCCGATGTTCGTGACCTGTTTCGTGAAATTGACGTTGATTTGTGGCGTTCGAGCGGAAGAAATCCGGTGGAGTTTTTACTGCAGGCAGATCCGTTACGCCTGAAGGAATTAGCAAAAGATGCTGCTTTTGTCGGCAGGGTACAGAAGAGTTGGGAAAGATTTAATGAGTATATGGAGCGAAAAGATACCACTTATTTGAAAAATTTTCCACAAATGGGTGATCACCTGATTGCATATTTTTCGGCAGAGTATGGTATTCATGAGTCGCTGCCAAACTACGCCGGGGGTCTGGGCGTGCTTGCCGGTGATCATGCGAAATCTGCCGGCGATCTTGGCCTGCCGTTTATCGCTTTCGGGCTGATGTATAAACATGCCTATTTTCTGCAGGAAATAAATGAGGAAGGTGAACAGATAGAGATCTATAATGAACTTGATCCAAGCCGGCTGCCATGTCGTCTTGTTAATAGTGGTGACGGAAAGCCACTCCTGGTAAGTGTTCCTCTGATGGATCATGAAGTATATTTTAAAATATGGGAAGTTAAAGTTGGGCGTGTTTCAGTTTTTCTCCTCGATACGACCGTGGATACGAACAGCGAAGAAGACAAAGAAATTATCCACAGCCTTTATGGCGGCAGCAGAGATACCAGAATCCGCCAGGAAATTATCCTGGGTATCGGTGGAATGCGTGCCTTGAGAAAAATGGGCTTTAATCCAAGTGTCTATCATATGAACGAAGGACATTCCGCATTCCTCGGGCTCGAACGTCTCTATGAGTTAATGGACGAAGGGATGGATTATAAAACGGCACTTGAGTATGTCCGCGCTTCAACCACATTTACAACACATACACCCATCCCGGCCGGCAACGAAGCCTTTGAATTTGATCTGATAGAAAAATACTTCAATAATATGTGGCCCAAACTGGGAATTTCACATGAAATGTTTTTTGATCTGGGCCGCAATACCAATATCCATCAGCATGAAAATTTTTCACTCACAGTTCTGGCGTTGAACCTGTCCGGACAGGCTAATGGTGTCAGTAAACTGCATGGAGAAGTTTCCAGAAATATGTGGCAGAAAATATGGCCCGGCCTGCCGACACATGAAATTCCAATCGGTCATGTTACCAATGGCATTCATACTTTTACCTGGCTGCACCGCGAAATGATCGAATTGCTTGATGAATACTTTGGTGATGACTGGCGTGAGAACATTTTAAATCAACAATACTGGGATAAAATATATGATATCCCCGATGAAGTTCTATGGCAGAAAATACTGATCATGCGCCGGCAATTGGTAAATCATATCCGGAGATATTATAAAATCCGGATCGAAAGATATGGAGAAGGTAATGGCGGGTATCCCGACCCGGAAGAAATCCTGGATCCTGATATTCTGACTATCGGATTTGCACGCCGTTTTGCGCCATATAAACGTGCTCTGTTATTTTTCCGTGATTTGGAG
The DNA here is from genome assembly GCA_964445625.1 of uncultured Calditrichota bacterium. Classification (GTDB taxonomy): domain Bacteria; phylum Calditrichota; class Calditrichia; order JAJRVZ01; family JAJRVZ01; genus CAVXXB01. The sequence goes on along the minus strand of CAYULK010000104.1, from coordinate 5,924 downwards.
CGAACAAAAAAAATTCTCGGTAACAAAGAAAAACCTGTACAAATTTTATTCGCCGGCAAAGCACACCCGGCTAATGATGCCGGTAAAGATCTGATTCGAAGGATAAATCAATTATCTAAAGAAGAAGGAATTCGTGGTAAGATCGTCTTTGTCGAAGGATATAATATGAATAAAGCCCGGGCTTTGGTTTCCGGGGTTGATGTCTGGATGAATATGCCGCGCAGGCCACTGGAGGCCAGCGGAACTTCTGGACAGAAGGTGCCGATCAACGGCGGGGTGAATTTGAGCATTCTGGATGGTTGGTGGATTGAGGGATTTAACGGTCAGAATGGTTGGGCAATCGGCTCAGAGGGCCATTATGACGAACATGACCAACAGGATGCGGCAGATAGTGAATCTTTATATAATATTCTGGAGCAGGAGCTGATACCGCTTTATTATGATCGCGATCAGGATGGTATCCCCCGTAAATGGCTGGCAATGGTAAAGCACGCTTTTCATTCAGCAATAACCGAATTCAGTGCACACAGAATGGTCTGGAATTATGTAAATCAATATTATATGCCGGCCATGAAACGCTCAGAACGTTACAGGCAGGAAGAATATCGTGAACTGGATCGCTTCACCAAATGGCGTAACCGGCTGACACGTCTGTGGCCCAATATAATTCCGGATATTAAAAACGGGCATAATATGGATGAAGACCTGCGTATTCTTTCACCCGGGGAGAAACGGGAAATTGTACTTCAGGTAAATTCGAAAGGTATCGAGCCACGAGATATAATTGCGCAGGTAATTCTGGAGCGTCAGGATGCTTATCACGGACATCAGGATATGAAAATCGTAACCATGGGCATGGTCGCCGAGACTGAAGATGGCGTCAAGGAATACCGGGCGCATGTTACCGCCGAGAATGACGGATCCTACCGATTTAACTGCCGTATTCTGGCCACGCATCCGGATTTGTTTGATCCGCACGAGGTGCGTCTGATAAAATGGTTAGATTGATAATATAGACTTTTTACTTCATCATTCAACGTTCGACATTCTTACTTTCAGTCTATATGCGGCAAAGAGGCAAGGTTGTAAAAAAGATAAAATAGCACACTGATTTTACGGGTAAACGCGGATAAAAAAAATATTATTAAATCTGCGGGAATCCGCTCTATCTGCGCAATCCGCGTGCCATGTAAAAGTAATAAAACTCTGGATAGGCTGTAAAGCATCTTAAAACTTCTCCAATCTCTCACTCCTCATTAATCCCCGGTTGTGCAAAATACCAGTCCATATGATTATACTTCTTGTATTGCCGGCGGTCTGATTCTTCGTAAACAATATTTATTCCCGGATCAGAAGGTGTTAGCATATGATAGGAAATATCATATCCCGGATAATTGAGAATCAATTTCAGCGTATCACTAAGATTTGTGCAGTGGATGTTGAAGGTAATTAAACCCTCATTTTTTTCTCCTTCAAAGGTGATGCTTTGATCGGCCAGGGGTAGTTTTGCATGCAGATAAGAAAGTTCTTCGGTAAATACGGGTTTGAATTCAGCTACATTTACCAAAGCATTTGGTTTAAATCCAATAAAATTCTGGTAAAAATTTCGTGTAAATTCAGCTAAACTCCAGGCCTGGGAAACAGTTCCGGAAACATTGGGCTCTGATTGACCCGGTCGGGGCCGGGCATCTAAAAGTTCAGAGAAATTACCGATGGCATCCCATTCCAAAATTTGAATCGATTCATTATAAAATAATTCAAATATCTGGGTATCATAATTAAATTTGGCCAGGGCGGATATCACAGGACCCGTTAACCATGTCCACACAGTTCCATTATGATAAGCAGCATCTTTTTCATAAAAAGGTTCGTGGAGATGCCAGGGATGGAAATCAGGATCATCCTGCCAGAGTGAAGCCACACCATAGCGATATGTTAATTTGTTGGTGACCTGACTTGTGACGTGAGCTTGTTCATTTATGCCGATTAGCGGTTCAATACCCGCCAGATCGGGTACGGTTACTGTAAAGATCTGATTGGGACGAATTTTTTTATCAACACTGCCATCCAGGTTTAGATGGTCATACATCCTGTAACTAAAATCATTCCAAAAATAGTTTGTAAAATTTTTCTTCAGAGCCTGTGCAATCGCCAGCCAGTGTTCTGCTAATAATTTATCTCCATTAAGGACAGCCAGTTTTGCTCCAATCTGAAGGGCCGTATACCATAATGCCTGAATTTCAACTCCGCGATTTCCGCGTGGGGACCAGGCGCCCTGAGATCCTTTAGCGTCCATCCAAGTTTCGGCATCATTATGACAAAGGAAGAAATTTTCATCAATACGATAGCGAAGCGCACCCTGTATTGCCGTTTTGATTACCGGAAATATCTCTTTCACAAATGCGATATCTCCACTGTACAGAATATATTCATATACTTCCCGGATAAACCACCATGTGCCATCAGCTGTATTGTAAATTATCTCACGATTTGTGATACGATTTGGAATTCTGCCAACCCATGCATCTTCCGGATTGGATAATTGAAATTCGGCAAAAGAAGTTAAAATTTGCCGGGCCTGGGAGAATTTCCCTGTACAGAGAAGTGCGCCGGTAAAGGATATAAAAGTATCTCGCCCCCAATAATTATTAAACCACGGTAGTCCTGCCCAAATACCAATTCCCCGCTGATTGGTGATCAGGGCATCCAGAGAGATCTGTGCCCATTTTACCGCCTCAGTAATTTCCGGTAGGTTTGTTACCACATCATTTATTGCCGGCAAATCCTTAATCCGCAAGCGGCGACTTTCAATCCTGGTCTCATATGATTTGAGTAGTCGCGACATCGTATGGTTAATACCAGCCGGATCTCTTCCCAGTATTCCAAGTATGATTACACGTTGCGGAGATTCCTGCTGCCGGCGAAAACCGATCAGGAGCGGGGAATTGTTAATTGAATCCGGTACAGACCGGGTTGGCGAAAAGATAAGTAAATCATTGTTTTTATCCAGTATACCGGGATTTAGTGATGAATCAGAAAATAGTGGTTTAAATGACAAATCATTATTCTGATTTGCGGATTCGATTTGCCAGACAATAGCATCCAGAGAATCAAGTAAAGTAAATGTTTCGACCAGGCCATTATGGTATTGACGAATCAATTGGTGCGGATAATAAATTACCTTTTGCACAGAGTCTCTTTCCAGAACCTGCCCGTTTAGTAAAAGTTGATAATCCCTGAGATAATAATTCTCATTTACAGTCCAGCCATAATGTTCTGCCGGATTTTCCGTGTTTGTCCGGCCCAGGTAAAAGCCGGATATTTTATTGGTATAGGTAAATGCCTTATCATCAGAATAAAGTTCAATTGACGGCAGACTGACTTCAGATTTATTCTGACAAGCAAAAAATATTATCAGCATTATTAAGGTGAAGGAAATTTTAACAGGTTGCAAAATAAATCCTCAATATTAATGTTTAACGCAGTATAAAACTGCAAATAAAAGTTTTCTATGTATTCTGGGGTAAGATATCATTGTGCCAGTTGCCATAGTTTAACTTCCTCGTATATTTTGTGGAGATCATCAACGGATATATTGTTTTCTGCAGCTATCTTAATAAAAATAATTTCAGAGATGCCATCCCGGTCACCTAACTCAGTCATTGCAGAATCAATCAGCTGATTATAAATAAATTTATTTTCGGGTCCGGGTGTATTTGGGACATCGACAGTTTTCCAGTAATTAACTTCAAATTTATGCCAGCCCTCCTTTATGTATGTACATCGGGCTGCAGGGGTATCTTCTATATCGCAAAAAAAAGGGTAAATCAGGAGTTTCTCGCATTTACGTGCATCTTCATTATCTAACATACCATAGTAAAAGACAACTTGCCGTATAACCTGTTTAAAAGTTAAAAACTGGGGAACACGAATTTTAGTCTGAATCTGATTTGATCCGCGATAGGTACTTATTATTTCATAACGCAGATAGCCGGCCCGGGCTTCAGATATCAGGCTGTCGGTCCAGGTTTCGGAAGGATCAAACACATAATCATCTATCATTATATTTATTTCACGAGGTAAAGAAACTTCCGGCTGTGAAAAAATCATGCCAGGGTAAAAAAAGCAGACCGAAATAATTAACACTGTTTTTATCATTGGTTTATCCTAACAGGTTCATTCAACATTTAATTTGAATAAATTGTAGCCTCTAAGACACAAAGACTCAAAATAGCAATAACTTCCACAGGAGTGTCATTCCGCCCGCCTGAGGCGGGTCGGAATCTGTTATTTTAGCAAAACTTTTACTCTTTGAGAAAATATATCGCAAAGATGTAACAATTTTTATTGCACGCGGATGAACACGGATTAGAACGGATTTCCGCGGATTATAAATATTATTTATTTTTTAATTCGTGTCAATTCGTGTAATTCGTGGACTTCTTTTTTTTGTTTGCAGTATTGCTGCGCTATGAATTACCCAGGTTAATCAAAATACCAAAAAGTTTGAAAAAGAATTGATAACATGCCTCTAGGCCATTATATTAATTTATTAGTACTATAAAAAGTTTTAATCCAACAGAGCATGTGTTCTGTTTAATTCAGTATAGTGACGATGAATATGCATAAACCTAAATATATTGTAAATCTGAATCAAGTATCTCAGTTATCAGAGGCGGAACAAATGGCATTGCAACCGGTCGTTGATAAATTTGAATTTCGCTCAAATGATTATTATCAGAACCTGATAAACTGGGATGATCCGGATGATCCCATTCGCAGAATTGTCATGCCGGGTCCGGATGAACTAAAAGCCTGGGGGCGGCTTGATGCATCGGATGAAGAGGTCTATACTAAAGTACCGGGGCTGGAGCATAAATATGAGTTCACGGCGTTATTGCTGGTAAACGATGTTTGCGGTGCTTATTGCCGTTTTTGTTTTCGTAAGCGCCTTTTTATGGATAATAATGATGAGGTGGCGCGTGATGTCTCAGAAGGAATAAAATATATTAAAGAACATCCGGAAATAAACAATGTTCTGCTAACCGGAGGAGATCCACTGATATTGTCTACAAGTAAACTGGAAAATATTATCAGTCAACTCCGGGATATCCATCATGTCAAAATTATCCGGATCGGTACAAAAATGCCGGTATTTAATCCCTACCGGATTATCAATGATCCAGGTTTACTGGATGTGTTTAAAAAGCATAGTACAGATAGCAGGCGAATATATATCATGGCGCATTTTAATCATCCGCGGGAGATAACGGATGTTGCCAGAAAAGGTATGGATATGCTGCGTAATACCGGGGCGGTAGCAGTTAATCAGACACCTATGATCAGGGGTATCAATGATGATCCCGAGGTATTGTCAGACTTGTTCAACAAGTTGTCATATATGGGAGTTGCTCCATATTATCTGTTTATCTGCCGACCGACACTCGGCAATAAATCCTATGCAATCCCGATTGAGGAGGCATTCGAAATATTTGAAAAAGCCAGGATGAAATGTTCCGGTTTGGCAAAGAGAGCGCGACTGGTAATGTCCCATAGCACAGGCAAAATTGAAGTTGTCGGACTCACAGAAACACATATTTATATGCGTTATCACCGGGCCGCCAATCCGCAGGAAAATGCCCGCTTTATGATCCTGAAGCGGGATCCCGATGCCTATTGGTTTGATGATTATGATGAAATCGTCAAAGAATATTCAATCGAAAATCCCTACAGATGTTTTGGGCCGGAATAATCAATTACCGGTTTTATTTTTCCATCAACGGGCATGATTTTTAAAAAACTTTCCCTGACATATTATATATTTATTGGCCTCTTCCTGGGGGTGATTGCCGGGTGGCTGGTTGGTGAGCCCATTTTACCCGTGGCGGAACCTCTGGCCGAATTGTTCCTGCGTCTGCTTCGTA
>CAYULK010000103.1:0-9951 GCA_964445625.1 uncultured Calditrichota bacterium | reverse complement strand
TATCTTCGGCGGTTTGTTTTATGTAATGTTTACTATAATCTTAGCAGGCCAATTTATTTATATGAAATCGGTCAAGAAAAAAACACCACAATTTAAGGCCATGGAGGGAGAAGAGTGGTTTGACCTGGTAGATGAAGAAGGTAAAATTATTGGTAGAGCACCCAGAGGCGCGGTACATGGAAATCCGGATTTATTACATCCCGTCGTGCATTTGCATATCTTTAACAAGAACGGTCAGATTTACTTACAAAAAAGGTCACGGAATAAAGATGTACAGCCGGGAAAATGGGATACCGCTGTCGGTGGACATATTCAATCAGGAGAAGATGTCCTGAGCGCCCTAAAGAGAGAGGCGCTTGAGGAATTGGGCGTGAAAAGTGAAAAATTTAAACCGCTATACCGGTATGTTATGCGTAATAATTTGGAGAGTGAACTTATACATACATTTAAATTAATTTATAACGGTCCTTTTAAAATAAATCGTGATGAGATTGAATTTGGCAGGTTTTGGCGTCTGGCAGAAGTTGAAAAAAATATCGGCAAGGAAATATTTACTCCGAATTTTGAGCAGGAATTCCAAATGCTAATGTCTATCCGTAAAAACTAAACGCCTCTTAAAAACAGCAAAAGACATTGAAAGTTCATTATTTGGATATTAAAATAATGGTCGTATGTGCTTCTGCAATGTAGAATATCTGATCATCAAGCTGTTTCTCACTTCCGTCTATATAAATGTCGTCAGGAAATGATTTGCTCGTATCACATTTTTGATACCATTTTTTGTGTTGGAATAGACCCGGTAATTGAAATTTCATTTTCCGGGTTCCGGTATTTGATATGATATAAATATCATGAGGATTCTTATGACTAGCAATCAGATGAAAGGCCAGGTTATGAGACGAATTTGACCAATCCGGTTTGTTTAAAAGCTTCCCATGCCATTGAATTTCTTTTTTATTTTCCGCATGATCATCAAAAAAAGTTTTACGACGTAAATTCGGTTGAGATTTTCGAAAAGCGATTAATAGTTTTACAAAACGGAAAAGATTCTGATTTTCTTCTAACTTAGTCCAATTAATCCAACCTGTTTCATTATCCTGACAATATGTGTTATTATTGCCATGCTGAGTACGAGCCATTTCATCACCAGCCAGAATCATTGGTGTCCCCTGAGATACCATCAGCATACAAAAAAAGTTTTTAATCTGCTGATTTCTCAATCTCAGGATTGAGGCATCTTCAGTAGATCCTTCAACGCCACAATTCCAGCTCAGATTTAAATCAGTTCCATCACGATTATTTTCACCGTTCTCCAAATTATGCTTATCATTGTAACTGACGAGATCATTCATCGTAAATCCATCATGACACGTGATGAAATTTATACTGTGATATGGTGCTCTCCTACTTGTCTGATACAGATCCGCACTACCAGCTATCCGGGTAGCAACGGCAGGTGTGATTCCCGGATCACCTTTAGTGTACCTGCGCAAATCATCGCGGTAAATACCGTTCCATTCTGCCCATCTGATACCGCCGGGAAAAGTTCCCACCTGGTACAGACCCCCGGCATCCCATGCTTCTGCGATCAGTTTTATTTTTAACAGGATCGGATCTTTCGAAATGCGTTCCAGAATTTTTGGCGATTCGAGCACGCTGCCATCTTGATCGCGGGATAAAACAGAAGCCAGATCAAAACGGAATCCGTCCACATGCATCTCCGATACCCAGTAGCGCAGTGCATCTATTATTAAATCGGATACAACAGGATGATTGGCATTAAGAGAATTTCCGCATCCGCTAAAATCCAGGTACTCAGTCTTGTTTGGGTTCATTGTATAGTAGAGACTATTGTCCAGTGCGCGCAGATTATATGTCCGACCGTCCTTATTCCCTTCACCAGTATGATTAAAAACCACATCCAGGATGATTTCAATTCCGGCTTTATGAAATTCTTTAACCATGGTTTTAAATTCATTCAGTTGGTCTCCCGGATTTATTACTTTGCTATATCCGGCTTTCACTGCAAAAAAGTTTATTGGATCATAACCCCAGAAATTTATCAATTGTTTACCTGCCGGACTGGTCCGGATAAAACCAGTTTCATCAAATTCGAAAACCGGAAGCAACTCAACTGCTGTAATTCCTAATTCATTTAAGTAGGGTATTTTTTCAATCAGTCCGGCGAATGTTCCGGCTGAATTTACACCTGATGACGGATGTCGGGTAAAACCACGGGTATACAGCTCATATATTACTGAATCCGCGAGTGGGATATCAGGTGAACAGTCATCACCCCAATCAAAAGACGGCTCTATATAAACCGAACGAAATTCACGTTTCTGGGGGGAGCCCCATTCTTCAGCGCCTGATAATATCCTGGCATATGGATCACTAATGATGTTTTCCTCGTTCATTCCTGAAGTTACCCTATAGGAATATTCTACAGGTGTTGAGATGTTTGAGATGTGAATATGCCAAATATCACCAGTTCTGTTTTTGCAGGAATCCAGTACGAATTCAATTAGATTTTCATTATTGTTGTTATATAATAATAAAACCAGAATTTTTGCATCACGGGAATGAATGGCAAAATTGATACCAGTGATTGTAGATATCGCGCCCAGAGGAACAGGTTTTCCGGGTGAAATTATAATTTTGGTGTTTTGCATTGTATGCAACTCATAATGAATATGACAATTTCTAAATTTACTTAATTATATATTTTTTTACTATACCTTTATTACACTGTTGAAATTTTGACAAGAAGCGCCTGATTATAGGCCTGTGTTGCTTTATTCATGGTTTTACTGTATTTTAGTGGTGAAAAATACGACAAATTCATCCTATTGTAGCGAAAAAACATACATATATTTATATTATGGCTGAAAAAGAAGACAAAGTGTATCGATTTGCACCGAGTCCAACCGGATATTTGCATGTTGGTGGCGCCCGCACTGCTATTTATAACTGGTTATTAGCAAAATCTCAATCCGGAAAATTTTTGCTACGTATTGAAGATACTGATAGAGACCGGTCCACAAAGAAGTCTGTGAGGCAAATTTTATCAAGTCTCGATTGGCTTGGTGTCAATTGGGATGCGGATATTGTATATCAAAGTCAGCGTCTCAAACGTCATCAGGAAATTATCAACGAATTATTGAGTTCCGGCTATGCTTATCCTTGTTTTTGTACCCAGGGTGAGCTTGCACGTAAGAGAGAAAATGCTCAAAAGAATAAGGAAAACTTTTTTTATGATGGCACCTGCCGTGGTCTGACGAAGCAAGAGATTGAATATAAAAAGTCTTCAGGAATTGCATATTCTATTCGACTGAGAGTAGGAAGCGGAGTGACACAGTATTCAGATGGGGTTCATGGTGATGTATCTGTAGCCAATGATGAAACAGGTGATTTTATCATTTCCAGATCTGATGGAACTCCGGTTTACCAGTTAGCGGTAGTGGTTGATGATCATGACATGGGTGTTACTCATGTGGTTCGCGGTGACGATCATTTATCGAATACACCAAAGCAAATATTGATCTACCTGGCTCTGAACTGGCCGGTTCCTCAATTCGGTCATTTACCTTTGATACTTGGCGAGGACAAAAACCGCCTATCGAAAAGGCATGGTGCGTCTTCGGTTGAAGAATTTAAGGAACAGGGAATATTGGCACTCGCTTTATTCAATTATCTGTGTCTGCTGGGATGGGCACCCGGGGACGATCGTGAGATACTGAATAAAGAGGAACTTATCGCAACATTTTCTATCGGGCGTGTTAACAAGAGTAATGCAGTTTTTGATCATCAGAAATTACTCTGGATGAATGCGAAATATATAGCCAACTCGACAAACGAGGAACTACTTGCACTTATCATTAATTATTTTGAAGAACAATTTATAATCAAGATAAAAGCTAATAAAAGCCGTTTTCTGGATGTTATTGAACTTTTAAAGCCGAGAGCGAAAACATTAATTGACTTTGTCTCAAATTCATATTTTTATTTTTCAGATCCTGAAGAGTATGAACAAAAGGGTGTAGAAAAATTCTTCTTAAAACCTGAGGTATCCGGTCATTTGGATGACCTGTCAGAATTATTATCCGATGAAAATAAATATGAACTGAACAGTTTGGAGCAAATAATCCGTGGTTATGCTGCAGATAAAAACTTAGGAGCCGGTAAAATAATTCATCCTTTAAGACTGGCATTGACCGGTAAGACGACGAGCCCCGGAATTTTTGAGGTCATTAAAGTACTGAGCAAAGCAACAGTGCAACGTAGAATTAAAAATGCGATAAAATTTATAAATAAATCAGGATAATTAATATAGATTTTTTGTCCCCTAAAAGGAGAATGCCGGTGAAAACAAAAATTCTTATCGTTGACGATGATGTAGATGCATTAGAACTTATGGAAGAGCTCTTTGAGAGTAAAGGATATGATCCTTTTACAGCAACTAACGGTATAGAAGCGTTAAATCTGGTACGGGATGAAGATCCTGATATGGTAATTTCAGATATCCGTATGCCTGATATGGATGGTATGCAATTACTGGAGGAATTGAGTAAAAGACATCCACAGATTCCGGTTATAATGGTAACGGCACACGGAACGATCGAAGCTGCTGTCGAAGCGATAAAAATGGGCGCAAAGGACTATATTCTAAAGCCGTTGCGTCTGGATGAAATTCTTGCTAAGGTGGAAACTATTTCTCAATTACGTAGCCTTGAGAAGGAAAATGAATACCTGCGCAGCCGCTTGCAAACCAGATTTAATGTAAAAAATATTGTCGGAAAAAGTGAAAAAATCAATCAACTATTTAAACTGATCCATGATGTTGCCCCGACAAATACAACAATATTGATTAGGGGAGAGAACGGTACCGGGAAGGAGCTGATTGCAAATGCGATTCACTTTAACAGCCCGAATGCAAAAAGACCTTTTATAAAGTTGAATTGCGGGGTTTTAGCAGAAAATCTCCTCGAATCTGAATTATTCGGGCATGTCAAAGGTGCGTTTACCGGCGCGATAAAGGATAGAATCGGAAGATTTGAACTGGCGAATAGCGGCACAATGTTTCTGGATGAAATAGGGGATATCTCGCTAAACATGCAGGTTAAACTTTTACGGGTACTACAGGAAGGCGAGTTCGAACGGGTTGGCGGTGCTGAGACGATCAAAGTGGATGTACGTATTATCACCGCAACCAACCAGGACCTGGAGGCACGTATTCGTGAGAGGAAGTTCCGTCAGGATTTATATTACCGTCTAAATGTCATCCCAATCGATGTTCCTCCCCTGAGGGAGCGTAAGGATGATATTAAACTCTTGGTTGAGTATTTTCTTGAAAAATATCAGGAGGTCCATAAAAAGAAAATTGAGAGAATAGAGAACGATGCTATTTCTGCATTAGATGACTATGATTGGCCCGGCAATATCAGGGAATTGGAAAATTATGTAGAACGGGCAATTGTATTAAACAAAACAGGAATTATTACAAAATCTGATTTTCCACAGGCAATTGCCAAGTCCCAAAAAACGATTGTTGAATATGATGAATCTACCGGTCTGAATGGAGCGGTTGACTTATTTGAACGGCAATTAATATTAAGTGAATTGAATCGTAATAAGGGCAATAAGGCCAGAACGGCTACAAATTTCAAAATAAACCGCAGTACATTTATGTCCAAATTAAAGAAATATGAGATCAACTAATTTCAGTATCACGAAGAGCGCGAAGGCTGCACCCCCGAAGGGATGTCTTTAGCAGAAGATCACGAATTTCTCCCGTGAAACGGGACAGGCCGAATTATCACGAATTAAAAAATAGGGCGTTCCCAAGTACAACTTGGGAACGAGGGTCCCGCGAGAATCAGCTTTATCCGTCCTGCCCTCGTTTAACGCGGCCTAAGGGCCCGTTTTACGTGTCGTGAGACCCCGTATTACGGGGGGGTAATCCGTGTGCCATTAATACCGTTGCATCTTTGCAATATATATTCTCAGAGAGTAAAAGTTTTACAATTCCCCCGGGCGATCCGCTGGAAATAACAAAGTTTTTCACTACAATAGCATACCACGGTCTTTGGCTGCTCCCTCCGAAGGAGTCCCTTCGGGAGTGGCTAATATGTGTGAATTGATCAAATGATTAATTTATTTATTGTACAGTATTTGTTCGAAAATGCAAGCAATTTATCAAGACCGGGTGAAAAGCTCCGAATATAAAATCAACCATAATTAGAATAAAGCGAGGGATTGAGTGGCATCATCAGCAAATAAATCCGAGAGCAGACTGGGAGTGGAGCAGACCAGCGATCTGTTGGTTGAATATGACTCGATGATCGAGGAGTTACGTAAAAGGTTAAATGTATTAAGTACATCGTTATTTCTTTTAGATGAAACATCAAAGCCGAAAGATCCCAAATTACAGCGTTATTTAAAAAATATTAACCGGGAGATGGAAAAGATACGGCAAATCATTTCAATCTATCCCAAAAACCACCGATGACAGCACAAATTGTAATTCAAAATATTTATTAATAAATCTCCGATATGAATAATTCCCAGACAAATATTTTGGTAATTGAAGATGAAGCCCAGGTAAGGGAATCATACATCGATATGTTCACCTTTTTCGGGTATGATGTCAAGGCGGTATCGAATGGCCGGGAAGGTCTGGCGCTAATCAATAAAAATGGTTATGAAATCGTCGTGACGGATTTGAATATGCCTGAGATGGATGGTCTTGAAGTTCTTCAGTATCTGAAAAAGAAAAAACCATATATCGAAGTGATTGTAATAACCGGATATGCTACTCTTGAAAACGCAATCAAGGCCATGAAAATGGGTGCCTATGACTACGTAACAAAACCGGTGGATATCGATCATGTTCGGATTGTTCTGGCCAAATGTGTTCAGCAGATCAAATCCAAACAGGAAAATGAAGAGCTACGTAATCTAAATGAGCAGCTCAAAAGCCTGAATGAGATGAAAGATAAATTCATCACCATTACCAACCATGAGTTACGTACACCGATAACGGTTTTGAAAGGTTATCTGGAGTTGATTGATGTTTTTCTGGAAGACAATCGCAGTAATGATTTAGATGATGCGTTGGATGTGGCCTCTGAAACGATGGCTGAACTGGTTAGTATTGTTGAGCAGATGCATGATATGTCCTCGTTTGACTATCGTAAAAGCAAACTGGATAATACCGATATAGATATTTGCGAATTACTCAGCGTGATTTTCAAAGAAATGAAAATATTTTTTAAACAGAGAAATATTGATTTAGATTTGCAAATTAATGGCCCGCCTGTCATAGTGATGGGAGATATTAAACGAATAAAAAGAAGTATTCGGGAATTGGTCCAAAATGCTCTGAAATTTACTCCGGAACAGGGAATTGTTAAAATTGAATACTCGGTAAACGAGTCAAATAAGAATCTCTATGTCAAGATAAATGATACCGGAATAGGTATTCCATTGGAGAAACAGAATCTGATATTTGAACCATTTTATGAACTCCAGGATACGATTAATCACATGACCTCAAAAACCGCATTTATGGGAGGGGGTATCGGACTTGGGCTTACTTTGGCTAAAGAAGTATTTGAATCACATAAAGGCGCATTACTGGTTGAAAGTCAGGAACAAAAGGGAAGCGCCTTTATTGCTGTCTTGCCTTATGTGCGAGTTTTAGATTCTCAATAATCTGTAATTTTCTTAAAATCTGTCAGCCGCTTTTTTAAATTCTCATCGGTCATTTGAATCAATCGATTAAAAGAAAAATCTTCCACACAAAAAGATGCGAGCACATTACCATGGATAATCGCCCTGCGAATATTCAGTTCATTTACCGATTGGCATGATGCCAGAAAACCAACAAAGCCACCTGCAAATGTATCGCCTGCGCCTGTTGGGTCGACAACTGTTTGCAGCGGGAAGGCCGGGGCGCTAAAATATCCGTCATGGCTGATCATTGTTGCACCATGTTCCCCCTTCTTTATAATTATATATGCCGGACCCCAGTCAAGAATCTTCTTTCCAGCCAGAATCAGATTTTTTTCTTCTGTAAGTTGTAATGTTTCCTCATCATTGAGAATTAATATGTTTGATTTTCTGATGACTTCGAGCAAGGTTTCTCTGCTATTGCTTATCCAGAAATTCATTGTATCCAGTACAACAATTTCAGGAGACTGAACCTGGTTTAATACCTGGAGTTGCAGTTCGGGTGCAATATTAGCCAGGAATATATGTGAACAATCCCGGTAAGCCGGGGGAATATTTGGTTTAAAATTTTCGAATACATTTAAATCTGTATAAAGGGTATCACGAATGTTCATATTTTCATGATACTTTCCGCCCCATCTGAATGTTTTTCCGGGTTCTGTATAGACACCTTCCAGATTCACACGCCTCTTTTTCAGAAAATCGATGATCTTAAAATCAAAGTCCTGCCCGACAACACCAACAACATTTACAGGTGCAAAATAGCTTGCAGCACTACTGAAATATAATGCGGATCCACCAGGCGAATCTTCAGCAATGCCATATGGCGTTTCAACAAAATCAAGCGCAATAGATCCAACTACCAATATACTCATAAATAAATCCTCACATTCTTTCCGGAGCATCAATCCCCAACAGGTTACAGCCGGATGCAATTATAATTTTAGTCGCTTCAGATAATGCCAGGCGGGCATGGGAAAGATCTTTGTCCTCTGTAATTACACGGCATTCGGTGTAAAACTTATGGAAATGGGTTGCGGTTTCGATCAGATAATTGACAAGCCGGTGTGGTTCATAATGCAGGGCGCTGGCTTTAAGCGTGTCAGGATAATTTAGAAGATGTTTAATTAAATCAAGTTCTTCTTCTTTTTGTAATAAACTCAGATCAGGTTCAGCGGAAATGTGTATTCCTTTCTCCCGGCCAAATTTAATGATATTAAATATCCTGGCATGGGCATATTGTACATAATAAACCGGGTTTTCATCAGATTGAGCTTTGGCTAACGTCAGATCAAAATTTAAATGACTATTCATATGCCGCATCAGGAAGAAAAAACGAGTGACATCCACGCCGACTTCATCCATTAACTCGTCAAGCGTGACAAAATTTGCTTTGCGTGTGGACATCTTTATTTTTTCACTTCCTTCTGTCAGGGTAACAAACTGATGAATTAAAACTTTTACCTGATCCGGATTATAACCGAGTGTTTTTATACCCAATAATACATCCGGGTAAGTGTCGATGTGATCTGCACCGAAAATATCGATGATCTTCTCAAATCCCCGCTCAAATTTCTCCCGGTGATAAGCAATATCGGGTAATCGGTAGGTGGGTTCTCCTGTGCTTTTTATAATGACCCTATCCTGTTCCATGCCCAGCTTTGAAGTCAGAAACCAAACTGCACCATCACGTTCTTCAACCAGGTCCTTTTCGCGCAATAATCCAACAACTTCATCTATTTTTTTGTCATCATAAAGCGACTTTTCATTAAAATATACATCCATATCAAATTTAAGACGATGAATAGTAGCACGGATATCTTTGAATATCTCCTGTTCGGCTTTTTCACTAAACGGTTTTAAATCCGACTCATTTTTAAGTGTATCACCCTTTTCTTCAACCAGTAATCTGGCAATATCAATAATATATTCACCCTGATAATGATCTTCGGGAAATTCAGATTGTTCACCAAGCAACTGGAGATAGCGCAATCTTACCGAATCCCCCAGAATTCGTATTTGTCTTCCTGCATCATTATAATAATATTCGCGCGTGACATCATAACCAAAAAATTCCATAAGGCGGGCAATGGTATCACCCAACACAGCCTGGCGTCCATGCCCGATAGTCAGCGGGCCGGTCGGATTGGCGCTGATAAACTCAATCTGCGTTTTGATGCCTTTTCCCAGATCCTCTCTGGCATAGTCATCTTTCTTATT
>CAYULK010000102.1:0-10028 GCA_964445625.1 uncultured Calditrichota bacterium | reverse complement strand
GATGGCAAATATTGCAATAATTTCAACCTGGATCGGATTCGAGATCGGTCTCATCGCCGCGGCCTTCGCAGCGCTCGGTATAAACGATAACGCATATATCACTTTTTTTAAAACCATTCCTTATAATTTTTATCCCATTTTCGCGTTGGCCACCGGATTGATGATTGCCCTGGCTGGCCGGGATTTTGGACCAATGTATAAAGCTGAACAGCGGGCCCGGAAGACAGGTGCAGTTTTACGACCCGGCGCCACCCCATTGTCCAGCCTTGATGCGACGGAAGTAACTGCAGATGAAACGGTTCCCAAGAGATGGTATAACGGATTGATTCCTATCGTAATCGTAATTTTATCTACACTTATTGGCTTATGGCTGACCGGACTGGAAAATTTCAGATTCAGCGGTGGGGATGGCTCATCGATGGGAACAATACAATATATTAGTGCCGTCATTGGCGCATCAAACTCATACTCAGTTTTGATGTGGGCGTCTTTTCTGGGAAGTTTCACTGCCATCGGCATGGCCCTGGTACAAAGGCTGTTAAAACTGGAACAGGCCATTCAAGCATGGATCGGGGGCGTTAAAGCGATGATTGTGGCTGCACTCATTTTAACACTGGCTTGGTCAATTGGTAATATTTGTGCCGATATGAAAACAGCAGATTTTGTGGTTGAGATCTCCAGAGGATATTTATCAGCTAATTTTGTTCCCCTACTCTCATTTTTAACTGCAGCCCTGATCAGTTTTGCTACGGGCACATCCTGGGGAGTCATGGCCATTCTCATGCCGATTGTTATTCCTATCGCTCATATTTTACCACTGACAGATCCGTCAATTTCAACAATACAACAGCAGAGCATCTTTTTGAGTACGATTGCTTCTGTGCTGGCCGGAGCAACATTTGGAGATCATTGTTCGCCAATTTCAGATACGACGATCATGTCATCTATGGCCAGTGGCGCAGACCATATCGATCATGTACGCACGCAATTGCCATACGCTATTACAGGTGGATTGATAAGTATCTTTATAGGCTATCTTCCGGTTGGATTTGGGATTAGTACCTGGATAATTTTACCACTGGGATTGATCACAATCTATCTGGTTGTCCGTTTTATAGGAAAGCCGGTTGACGATTAGCAGAATTTGGCCAGTAACCTGAAATAGATCTGTTTATCGATATACTTATACAAGTACAATTTTTTTGTGATCCAGCAGCACTTCCAGTACAACCATTTGCTATTACCGTTGGGACGTGTTTTTAATGGTCTGGGAATAATAGCTGTTAACCGGATCATTTCCTCTGTTGACAGCGAACCGACAGATTTTCCAAAATAATAACGTGAAGCCGCCTCCACACCAAATATTCCCGGCCCGAATTCAATAATATTCAAATAGAGATGAAATATTCTGTTTTTTGACAGAGTGTTTTCAATTTCCCTGGTAAAGAAATATTCTTTTATCTTTCGAAAAATGGATCGGGAAGTAGATAAATATAAATTTTTGGCCAATTGCTGGGAAATCGTACTTCCACCACGAACCACCTTTCCTTTCTCCCAGTTCTTTTTGAATGCTTCCTTCAATTCCTCCAGATCCACCCCATCATGACTATAGAAATTGGCGTCCTCCGTGATGCGCACGGTTCGTTTTAAAAGTTTGGGTATGGTAGAAAATCTAACCCACTTTTGCCGAATTCTAAGTTTTTTGCCTGCTGATTCAACTTCATTCAGTCTTTGCTGAATAATAGCAGTCGTTCCCGGATTATTGCTCTTTAAAAATACGACATCCGGCAAGGAAGCATATATCCAGATAAATGAAATAACACAAATGATAATAAACAATAATAAAATGCGGACAAGCCATTTCAACACGATGGGAGCATCCTGGTTATAAACTCAGATCCGAGGCGGCAGGAAACAGGCCGAAAATACCTCCGGTATGTATGAATAATATATTCTTATACTCAATATTTCCCTGTTCCAGCAGTGAATTTAGACCATAAAATGCTTTCGCCGCATAAACAGGATCCAACACAATACCCTCACTTCCGGCAAATTGACTAATCAACCGGCTCACTGCTAAATTAAGTTTACCATATCCGTCTCCGGCAAAACCATCTATCACCCGGATATCATCTTCAGTAAAACTCAATTCGACAGAATATTTATTTTCAAAGTCCCGAACGATGCCGCTAATTTTTTTTACAAAAAAATCAGCATCGTCACAAACATTAATTGACAGAATTTCTATGTCACTGGAAATCATTTTTTTGCCAATCAATAATCCGGCATGGGTACCCCCCGATCCTGTAGCGACAACAATGGCATCAAAATGCAGATGATATTTTTTAATCTGATCAATTATTTCAAAAAAACAAGAAACATATCCCCAGGCGCCCGTGGCATTTGAGCCGCCCTCCGGAATTATATAAGCTGTTTCATTTTGATTTTCTAATTCCTGCGAATATTTTTCCATAATTTGATCAATGTTCCGGTATTCCTCCGGTGTCACATATTTTATAATTACACCAGCCAGATGGTCAAGCAGCAGGTTTCCGCTCAGATCACTATCCGGATTCCCACGTAGAAATAATGTGCATTGTAAATCCATTTTTATAGCCATAAAAGCAGCGGTACGGCAATGATTGGACTGTATGCCCCCACAGGTTATCAAATGATTAGCTCCGGCATCAATGGCCTCTGCAATCAGGAAATCCAATTTGCGCACTTTATTACCGCTCAGTTCAATACCGGTATAATCATCCCTTTTTATCCATATCTTATGCCCGGGAAATTGCTTAAAAAACCTATTCAGCGGAGTCAAGGGAGTATCAGCATGTGTTAGTTGTACTGAATTTGGAAATTTAATATTCATAATCTATTGTTCTTTTGTGGTTGGCCGCGGTATACTTCAGTGTTAAATTGGAATCGCGGCTGATACCGGTTATCCTGTGAAAAACTAAAAGTGCCCCCTTTGGAGGCACTTATTATAAGTTCCAGTTATAAACGTCTGTTATTCATCGGTATAGGTAACACCTTCATCAATCCAGGTTTTTACACCATTCGTATTATTGGTATTGAGGTATGGTCCGTCCTTTGGCATCCTTGGCGTATTAAGAAAATTCTGGAACAAAACCTGGTACAGAAAACTGCCTTCTCCAGTCCCGGGTATTACAAGATTTACGTTTCCAAATTCAGTATCTACACGGTGCAGAATAATCGCCTGGTAATTTGTAATGTCAAGTCCACCGGCTTTGTCTATTGGATTATGGCATCCGCTGTTGGAACCACACTTGGCAAGAAATAAAGGTCCTATATCATCAATATAGGTTAAATTACTGTCCGGAAGCACAAACTCCTTGTCTTGGGGATCATTGCCACTATCCTTACAGGCATATGATATTATAGTCAAAACAACCAGGACAACTGCCGGGATCAGGTAAAATCGTATTAATTTTTGCATCTTTACCCTATAAATTGTTAATTTGTCAATAGTTATAATGCTTGAAAAATCCATGCATTTTTATTACTTTACGTTGAAACTTAATATTTTTAATCCTTAATTTCAACCCGGCACTAATTCATAAGGATGATACATGAGTGAGAAAAGACCTGCACGCATATTAATAGTCGAAGATCACGCAGAAATGTTGCAAGTCTTGCGAAAATATTTAACCGAGAAGGGCTATGAAATTCTTGAGGCAGATACGGGAGAGACCGCACTGGAGATGGTCAAATCCGAAAAACCTGATATCATTTTGCTTGATATTATGTTACCCGGAATATCAGGGGTTGAGGTCACTAAACAATTAAGAACCAATAACGCAAACGGTCAATACATCCCGATACTGATGCTGACAGCAAAAAGTGAAATCAAGGATGTCATCGCCGGTCTTGAGATTGGCGCAGATGATTATATTATTAAACCCTTTAGTTTTGAAGAATTAATTGCCAGAGTCAATTCTGCGATCCGCATCAAAAATCTTAACGAGAATCTACGCACCCAATCAATCGAACTTGAAAATGCCAACCAGAAGATATATCAACTGAATCAAACTTTAATTGAAAAAAACAAAGAATTACGAAAAAAAATATATGATTTACGTAATATATTTGATATCTCTCTGGAGCTGCATTCGATTCTGGATGTTGAACGTCTGATCAACTCATCTCTTCTTACCATGATCGGAAAATTTAGTTGTAAAAGTGCCTTGTTCATGCATGTGTTAAAGAAAAATGAGCAAAGATTATCTGTTCAGAATTCAAAGGGATTTTACAAGTCAGAGGTCGAAAATCTGATAATTGAAATGAGCGATCCACTGGTACGCTACCTCTATGAGAACCAGAAACCGGTTCCTATGGATCAGATACCGGATGATACATCGACATCGGCAGGAAGCCGTGCATTAAAGGAAATAAACATTGAACTTGTCTCACCGATAAAAATCCTGCACAATAATTCAGAAGCATTAATCTGTCTGGGACAACGCGTCAACAATAAGCCTTATACCGAAAACGAACTTGAACTGTTGATTACAATCAACAATATCGTATCAATCGCGATTTCCAACGCGGCGCTATACGATGAAGTTATTCAATTGTCGTACACGGATGGAATGACGGATTTGCATAATTACCGTTACTTCGAAATGCGTCTTCGTGAGGAAGTATTGCGTCATGCACGTAATAAACAGGATGTTTCTCTCATTATCCTGGATGTCGATTTTTTTAAAAATTATAATGACACACTGGGTCATCAGGCCGGTGATGAAATATTAAAAACGCTGGGGAGGATATTAAAAGATACCGTTCGTGAAAATGATATTGTCGCCCGCTATGGTGGAGAAGAATTTGCAGTCATTTTGCCCGGTGTCAGTCGTGACGGTGTAGTAATACTAGCTGATCGTCTACGGGAGCAAGTTGATAACGAACCGTTCCCAAACCAGGAAGTACAGCCGTCCGGCAGCCTGACCGTCAGCATTGGAACGGCCTCACTGCCCCTGGATGCAAATGAAGTCAAAGATTTAATATATAAGGCAGATACCGCACTTTATGCAGCCAAACATGCCGGTCGTAATCGTGTCGTCCAATATTCAACTGAACTAACCTCATTCTGATCTATGAAAATAGGTATTACCTGTTATCCGACCTATGGTGGTAGTGGCGTTGTCGCCACTGAGCTGGGTAAAAAGCTGGCTGATCAGGGTTTTGAAGTGCATTTTATCTCATATGCTCTTCCCTACCGTTTAAATATATTATCATCAAATATTTTTTTTCATGAAGTTGATGTTTTGCAATATCCACTCTTTGAGTATCCTCCGTATTCACTCTCACTAGCTTCAAAGATGGCCGAAGTTATTGAGTATCAAAATCTGGATCTGTTGCATGTTCATTATGCGATTCCGCATGCGACCAGTGCATTTCTGGCAAAACAATTATTGAATAATAAAGATTTTAAGGTGATAACTACCTTACATGGGACCGATATCACACTGCTAGGTAGTGATCCGTCATATTTGAAAATCACGCAATTTAGCATAGAAGAAAGTTCCGGAGTAACAGCGGTATCTGAATATTTAAAGAACGAAACCCAACGTGTTTTCGGGATAAAAAAAGAAATCGAAGTTATTCCAAACTTTATACCATTCAATATCACAACACCAATAAACAGATCCCTGTTAAGAAGACAATTTGTTGATGATGATGAATTTATTATCACCCATATCTCAAATTTCAGACCGGTAAAAAGAATCACAGATGTTATTCTGACCGCTGAAAAGATACTGAAAAAGAAAAAGATCAAGGTGCTGATGGTTGGCGATGGACCTGACCGGTTTAAAGCTGAGGAGCAATGCCGGGAGGCAAAAATATGTGATCGTATATTATTCCTCGGGAAGCAGGAAAATATAAAGGACATTCTATCTATAACGGATGTTGCTATTCTGCCCAGTGGTTCGGAAAGTTTTGGCCTGGTCGCTTTGGAATCAATGGCGTATGGTATACCCGTCGTAAGCACTAATACCGGTGGACTACCTGAAGTCAATATTGACGGTGAAACCGGATATACAATAGATGTTGGTGATATTGACGGATTTGCCGATGCAGTATTAAAAATTATTAATAACCGTGATCTGGCTTCAGAGCTTGGTCAAAACGCTGCGCGAATATCCAGGGAAAAATTTGCAGCAGAAAAAATTATTCCGCAATACATCAATTATTACAGAAAAATCTTAGGTGGATAAAAAACCATTAATTATCACTCATCGGGGTGACCGGAAAAACGGTGTTGAGAACACGATTCATGCCATACAATTAGCGATCGATCAGGGTGCTAACGCTATTGAGACTGATATCAGGCAAACCGGTACCGGAGAAATTGTGGTTTTTCATGATTTTTCCCTGCGACGTATGTTTAATCAATCCGGATATCTGGGAAAATCCTCGCTTGCCGAATTGCAGGCAATGCCATATGTAAATAATATCAATGATACTGAATACAAAATTGATACACTGGATTCGTTTTTAGATCGATTTGGGAAATCATATCCGATAAATCTGGATGCAAAAACTATCCATTTTTTTGATTTTAAGTTTGCAGACAAAATCACAGCAATTATTCGAAATCATAATTTATTTGACCATGTCTGGATATCATGTTTTAATCCTTTTCTTTTGCAAATATTAAAGATCAAGGATAAGAATATCCGCACCGGTTATCTGTTTCAACGGACAACCTGGATCCATACAGCTTATGACCTGATATCATACACCGATGCCTGGCATCCAAACTACAGAGTTCTGACTGAGGGCCTGATAAAAAAAGCACAGAGAAATGAAAAAAAAATATTTGTATGGACAGTCAATGAGGACGAAATAATCAAGAAAGTCCTGCAATTTCCAATTGATGGTATAATTACAGATAATGTCCCACGTGTAAAATATTGGCTCGACGCACAACCTTAAAATAACTTTTTAATCGTATCCAGAAAAACGTTATAATTATCCTGTCCCCACAGACAGAAAACAACCTCTTCCAGTTGGCTGGGTCTCTTAAGATATTCCACTGTAACGGTAAGCATTATTTCTGCACATTTATCGACAGGAAAACCAAAAACACCAGTGCTAATTGCCGGAAAAGCAATGGATTTCAATTGGTACTCAGAAGCCACAAGCAGGCTGTTCATCGTTGCATTTCTTAATTTTGTTTCCTCTTCGCCTTCACCCATCCGTGGGCCGACAGCATGGATCACTTTTTTTGCTTTCAAATCGCCGGCACCGGTCATCACCGCACCACCGACATAAGTCCCACCCAGCCTGTCACACTCCTCCTGAATACCGGGGCCTCCTTTTTCACTAATCGCTCCGGCAACACCAGAACCTAAGAGTAGTTGCGGATTAGCGGCATTTACTATCGCATCGACTTCCAGATCAGTAATATCTCCATCGACCAGCCGGATTATTGTATCATTTATCTGAAACTTAGCACTCATGATAAATTTCCTATCTATTTAATCGCATTATTTAGGAACTTAAAATTTTGTATCGCTTTTTCTGCTGAATCAAATATTTTAAAGATTTGATTCATGTAAGTCACTTCAAACACATTTTTTACCTGAGGGTTCAACCGGCAGAGCGATACCCCACCGTTATTTTCAAGTGCAACCTTATGTCCTGCGAGCAGTGCACCCAGAAATGAACTATCGGTAAATACGACATTACTCAGATTAACCACAATTTGTGTACGACCGTTTTCAATTTCCGAGAGTAATTTGTTCTTTAGCATATCCGCAATATTGATTGTCGCTTTGGACAAAGAAACAGTCAATACAAGTATACCTTCTATCAGTTCACTCTTAATATTCAACTTATCTCCGGAAGATTTTAATGTACATTGAAGTCATGGGAAAAAATACAAAAAAATGGTGCGACAAGAAAAGAATATTTTAAAAATATTTTTGAATCAATCTTTTCATTTTATCAATATCATTTTACGAACTTTTACAAATGCGCCGGCGCTAATCTTGTAAAAGTAAATACCGCTGGCCAGTCCGGTTGCATCAAAACTTTCAGCATAGAAGCCCACATCCTGTTTCCGGTCCACCAGGGTTGCGATTTTCTGTCCTAACGCATTATATACAATCAATTCCACCTGGCCGGCTGTCGGGAGCTGATATGCTATAATGGTGGTCGGATTAAAGGGATTGGGATAATTCTGACCCAGCCTGAATGTTCTGATCAACTGTTCGTTATGCGGATCATCAATCGTTGTATTTTCGTCAATCAACTGGAATCGTACTGCATCGGTACGGATGACATCGCCTGTAGTACTGTTTCCGGTATCTTTGACCCAGAGTTCGACTTCGGTATTTGCCGGAAGATTTACGGTTCCGATAGTTACCCAATTACCACTACCCTGATTTTGATTTACGTGATACGCGACTTCAAGCACGCCATCGATTATGACTTCGTATAGTGCATCATCAGTAGAATTAACAGTAGAGGGAACAATTTCTAAAATTTCGTAGGTCCCACTTTTTTTAAGTTTGGTATAAAATCGGGCCGATGCCTTTGGATTAGCATTTAGATAGGCGTACCTGCTGCTGGGACCATAGATATTAGCAACACTTGTATGCCAACTGCCGAATTCTTCATACTGATCGTTGTCCTCATTATCGATAATATGGAAATACTGCATTACCTCAGCCGACACTCCCAGCGTAATCAACGGGTCTGCCGGGTCGTTTGAAATGATTTCCAAAGTATCCCTTAAAGTACCGGTATTAGTGGAAACAAAAGACAAAGGCACAGTTACACCGGCCATAGGCGGGATGTTGAACGGAATGGCATAGTTTACAATAACTAATTGCCGTAAAGAACGAAGCCCGGTAATTTCCAGATCATAAATGCCCCTATTGGAAATTTCCAACATATAATTGACGGTATCTTCGACACTCACCTGTCCAAAGTCAATCATATCCTCTTTAATCTCTATGTCCTGCCCACGAACCAGGGGCGTAACTTTAATTACATCTGCAACAAGATACTTACCAGCCTGATTCCGGCCCGAAGCGCTCATTTCCACTTTGATTTCACTACCCTGCCCGGCACATACTGTTGATAGAAAACTCCACTGTTTCGATGGCAATCCCCCGTTTATTTCAACCGTATCTGCCTGTAATTGATTATTTGAGATCACCAACCTGAACTGTTCTGCCCTGTTTGAAATTTCAGGAAACTGGATAAAAATATTGTAGCAGGTTGATTGCGGTACCGGATAGGTCCAGGATACCTGTGCTGAATCATTTACAGATAGCTCGGCCATCCGGGAATCTGTCCCCCAGGAATAGCTTGCGGATGAGTTCCAATTACCGTGCAATTCACTGTATCCCGTATCCATATTGTCGATAAAAGCATCATCCGGAAGGTAGGATAAAAATTCCATCACCTGATTACCCATCGTATCACAAACCGTTACACCGGCTTTAGCTAAGCTATTTAGCGGGACAGGCTGGATGGTCTTCCATTGATTCACACTTGTTTGGGTACATTCCAGAACAGAATATTTTTCGTAAATATTTTTAACCGCCACAAAAGGTTGCTGCTGAAAAATAGCTTCATCCGATTCAATATTAAAGTATACCGCATCCCCAACTATTTCATCTGAGAAATTAAGGATAGGAGATTTCTCGTCCGTGCTCTTTCGCCACAATTGCATGGCTTCGATGGCTGTACAATACTGAAAATTCACATCAGGATATTTTGCTGCATAGCGGTGCGCCAGGCTGTCAATCATCTGCATATTATCCGGGAAATCTGTCTCCGGTAAATGAGCCCAGATACAAGCAACCTGATCTGTGCCGTTGTTTGCCGCTAAAAAGATTTTATCCATCAAATCTGCTGCACGTGTTCCCTGGAAAGATGCGGAACGCACCTGCCAGCCGGGACCGTCCCCGGGAATCTGGTAATTATTTTTTGCCGGATGATATGGTACAAAATCGGAGGGCGCCTGAGACCAGTCATAAATATTATCA
>CAYULK010000101.1:0-10088 GCA_964445625.1 uncultured Calditrichota bacterium | reverse complement strand
GAATAATTCAGGTTATATATAATTCAATATACTCTTTATGTGATATATTTTCAAAAATTTAACTTTCAGATTTGATACTAAAATCAGATAAAATATGAAAAACAAAGCGCTTGATTAAATTTATGATTAATTTTAAATTATAAATCTTTTATCAATGAATACAGAATGGGGGCCGGGATATTTTATGGGTAGAATTATTACAATCGCCAACCAAAAAGGCGGTGTAGGAAAAACAACAACAGCAATTAATCTATCTAGTTGTATAGCGGTTGCCGAACGGAAAGTGCTGTTGATTGATTTTGATCCTCAGGCAAATGCGACGAGTGGCATGGGAGTCGCGCTTAAACAGAATCAATCCGGTATTTATGATGTATTACTGGATAATGTTCCGGTAGAATCTATTATAAAAAAAACATCTGTTCCGTATCTTGATTTAATTCCATCTCAAATTAAACTTGTGGGAGCAGAGGTCGAACTGGTAAATACTTTAAAGCGAGAATATTTGCTGAATCAAAAATTGAATCAGTTGCGGAATCAATACGATTTTATTTTTATTGACTGTCCACCTTCCCTGGGATTACTTACGATTAATTCACTCACGGCCTCTGATACAGTTCTTATCCCAATACAATGTGAATATTATGCGCTGGAAGGTTTAAGTCAGTTATTGAATACGATTCGTCTGGTACAGAAAAATCTGAATAAGATTCTGTCCATCGAAGGGGTGCTATTGACGATGTATGATAATCGCCTCAATCTTTCTACACAAGTCGCGGAAGAAGTCCGGAATTATTTTAAGGAAAAAGTTTATAACACTGTTATTAACCGTAATGTCAGGTTGGGTGAGGCACCAAGTTTTGGCAAACCTATTATCATGTATGATGCTGTCTGTGTGGGCAGTCAGAATTACATCAGTCTAGCGGAGGAAATTCTGGCCAATGAAGTCAAGTAGGCTGGGAAAAGGATTAAGCGCTCTCATTCCGGATAACGAAGTCGTAACCCGGGATGAAAATCAGGAACAGCTGATTAAAATTGATGTGGCCCGTATAAAGCCAAATCCTTATCAGCCACGTCTCAGATTCGATGCACAGGCATTAGAGGATCTTAAAAATTCTATCCGGGAAAAAGGACTGATACAAGCAATCACTGTCAGACGTCAGAACTCAGGTTTTGAACTTATTGCCGGCGAACGTCGATTACGGGCAGCAATTGAAGTTGGCCTGGAAAAAATTCCGGCCTACATTATTATCGTTGAAACGAAAGAAGAAATGCTTGAGATGGCGCTGGTAGAAAATGTTCAGCGCGAAAGACTCAATCCCATAGAGCAGGCAAATGCCTTTGACCGGCTAATTGTCGAATGTAATCTGACTCAGGATGATGTTGCAAAAAAAATTGGTAAAGATCGATCAACAATTACAAATACCCTGCGATTATTAAAACTGCCTAAAGATATTCAGGTCAGTCTTGAAAATGGCGAAATTACTGTGGGACATGCACGCGCCCTGATTCCTGTCCAGGACGAAAAGATGCAAAAGAATTTATGGCATAAAATTCTGAAGCAGGGCATTTCTGTCCGCCAGCTGGAAAAACTGGTGAAAGAAAACAGCGAGTTAAAAATAGTCAATTCCAAACAGACCTCTCGTAAATCGCCGTATGTTCAGAAAATCGAAGAAAATCTGCGGGATGTGTTTGGTACGAAAGTATCTGTTCGTTCGAAAAAAGAGGGCGGATCTATCGATATTGAATATTATTCTCCGGAGGATTTGAATCGCCTCTTGGAAATATTTGAAAAGCTGGAATAGCAATTGCTTTCACTTAATATTTAATATAAATTCAATAATTTTAATATATTAAGGTGTGATGCATTTTGAGCCATAAAAAAAGGAAAACCCGATTTTTTACATTTCTGGTTATTCCGGATAACGAAAGAGAAACAAAAACCCTTAAATTAAAGGCCGGTGTTGTTAAAATAACTATTGCCATGCTGGTGGTAATTTTTGTCCTGATAGTTATGGGCGCGGCATCATACTGGAAAGTAGCGGAACTCGCAATCGATTATAATAACCTGCGCGATGAAAATAAAAAACTAAAGGATGGATTGGCACGATTAGAGGAAATACAGACCGATCTGTCCCGGTTAAAAAAGATTGATCAAAAATTGAGATCCTCTCTCTCCGGATATGTGAACATCAATGAAGGAGGCAGGGGAGGTGGTGCAGAAGATGCCATGAAAAAGGTGGACCGGTTGCTCGATGTTCTCAATGACCGTTCTATTTTTAATTTTGTCCCGGATATATATCCCGTGGATGGATTTGTTACACGGGGATATGAAGATGAATTTTTACTGGGCGATGCCCATTTTGGAATTGATATTGCCGGCTCAAAAGGTTCACCGATCAAATCTACTGCAGATGGTGTTGTTATTTTTTCCGGGTGGACCTATGAAGAAGGCTATGTAATAATTATCAAACATAAACTTGATTATTATTCTTTTTACAAACATAACCTGCAGAATCTGTGTCAGGAATGGGAAAAAGTAAAAAAGGGTCAGATCATTGCTCTGCTTGGCGATACCGGACGGATTAGTTCGGGACCACATTTACATTTTGAAATATGGCAGGGAACGAAGCCGATTGATCCTGCAAAATATTTGAGAAAAAATTAAGCATAGAATATAAGGAGATTCCCTTGGCAACAAAAACAAATTTAACAGATTCCAGTAGTACGGAACTTAATTTTCTGGGCGGCGGCACTAAAATAGAGGGAACCGTCCGTACAGAAAATAGTGTACGTATTGACGGATCCCTCAAAGGAAAACTGATCTGTAAAAACACACTCACAGTTGGGATTAACGGTGTTATCGAAGGTGAAGTGCAGGCAAAAAATGCGATTATCGGCGGTAAGATCAATGGAAAAATAAAGGTTGAAGAAAAATTGGTGCTGGAAGCAAAATCGCAACTGATAGGGGAGCTAAAAGCAAGTAAACTCATCATCGATGAGGGTGCCGTGTTTGAAGGAATCTCAAATATGGGTGTGCAGAGTGAACTGAAGCCTGCCGAGCCCAAACTTGCGGCACCAAAACCAGAAATGGAAACCAAGAAGGTTTTATAATTAGGAATTCATTGGATCAAAAACCGACATCAGAAATCGGCGGATTTGCGAATTCTTACCGCAAGGCTATGCCCTATATTAATATTTTTTATGTATTGGCCGCGGCAATGGCCTTACTGGGTTGGTTGGGCTGGCTTGTAGATGATAAATTTCAATCAAAGCCTGTGTTTTTTATTAGTGGTCTTTTTTGTGGTATGATTTTGGGGTTTTATAATCTGTATAAATTGTTAAGGAATCTGGAAAAGGATAAATGAGGTTTTTTCTGTACGGTTTGGTGATAATAATGATGTTATTAGTTCTGGTTGTCGGAATTTTGTCAACATTTTCAATAATTCCTCAGGATGCATTTTCCGCTTCCATTATTGGAGTGCTGTTGTCACTGGTATTTGTAACTGCGGGTTTTTTATCCTTCATTTATGCTTTAAAATTTCAGCAAAAAAAATTTAATAAAATTGTCGGAATTAGTATATTAGGGCGAATGATGTTAATGACATTGTCAATTGTGTCGATATTTATTTTTCTGAATATAAACAGAGCAGCCTTTCTGATTGGAATGTTTGTAAGTTATTTTGCAATGCAGATATTGGAAGTGGTCAGTATCAATAAAATTAGAATCGGGAAAGCCTGAGAGAATGATTATTAAAACACTCCTGGATAATACAGACGAGGAGCAGCAAGAAAATATCGGCGAATATATTATGCATCACGTACAAAATAGTGATGAATGGAATTTCTTTGGATTACATATTCCTCTGCCGCAATTTGAACCAATAAATGTTCTGGGGATCACGATTGATCTCTCCATTACCAATCATGTGATTATGATTTGGCTCGCCAGTATTTTTTTGTTGCTGGCTTTTGGCCTTTCTTTTCGAAAAAGAAAACTGGTACCAACCGGTTTTGCAGCTTTGCTCGAAATGCTGGTGATGTTTATTCGTAATGATGTTGCAATTGCGAATATGGGTGAAAAAGATGGACGCAAATTTACACCATTGCTCAGTACCTTCTTTTTCTTTATTTTAACCTGTAATATTATGGGGCTGATCCCACTGTTCACAACACCTACATCAAATGTTAATTTAACAGCCTCGCTGGCTATCATTACTTTTACAACCGGTCAGTTCTTCGGCATTAAACAGAATGGACTTTTTACGCATATAAAATCGCTTGTACCCAGTGGTATACCCGTGTTTTTATTGCCGCTGATGTTTGTAATCGAAATCATAGGTTTACTCGCAAAACATTTTGCCCTTATCGTTCGTTTATTTGCCAATATGATCGCAGGACATATTGTACTATTCGCATTCCTGGGCCTGATAATCATATTTAAATCATATTGGGTTTCACCACTCTCAATAGGATTTGGCGTGTTTATTAATCTCTTGGAGATTTTGGTTTCATTTATTCAGGCATATGTTTTTACATTGTTATCAGCATTGTTTATCGGGATGGCAGTTCATCCTGATCATTAATATGAAACAATTATATTAATACTTATATTCAACAGGAGGATTTTTTACATGAGTGATTTAGCATTGGCATTCGCCTACTTATCAGCAGGTATTGGTGCAGGTATTGTTACGATTGGCGCCGGTCTGGGAATTGGCAAGATAGCATCTGCCGCCATGGAAGGAACTGCACGTCAACCGGAAGCAACAAATGATATCAGAACAACCATGATTATTGCTGCGGCTTTGATCGAAGGCGTAGCCTTGTTTGGTATTGTTACCTGCGTGCTATTGTCCTTAAAATAACCATTAAAATAAAACGGGAAATTAATTATGCTAAACCTGGATCCGGGAATGATGATCTGGGGCTGGGTTACATTTATAGTCCTGCTCATCTTACTTTATAAGGTTGCCTGGAAACCGATTCTGTCGACAATCGATAAACGG
This sequence comes from uncultured Calditrichota bacterium, assembly GCA_964445625.1. Classification (GTDB taxonomy): domain Bacteria; phylum Calditrichota; class Calditrichia; order JAJRVZ01; family JAJRVZ01; genus CAVXXB01. Next base: position 5,082 of record CAYULK010000101.1, on the reverse strand, counting down.
GAAAATACAATTCAGGACTCTCTTGACAGCGCAAAAAATGCACAGGAAGAAGCGGAAAAATTATTGTCAAAGCATCAGGAAATGATCAAGTCTGCCGAGCAGGAAGCACAGAACCTGATTAGAGAGAATAAAGATATTGCCGAGAAGTCAAAACAGGAGATCCTGGCTGAGGCCCGGAATACAGCACAGAATTTTATCGAAAAAGCGAAAGCAGACATCGAAAAGGAAAAAGAGGCTGCGCTTCTTTCACTCAGAACAGAGGTTGCCGACCTGGTAATTTCCGCAACCAGGAAAATTATTGGTGAAACTCTGGATGAAGCTAAACATCGCCGGATGGTTGATGATTTTATCCGGAAAATTCCCGATAACATTCAACAATAAACGGGAGATGTGTTAATTGAGCCGAGTCGCAAACAGATACAGCAAGGCTTTATTTGCCGCAACGCTGGAACAGAATAAACTGGATATCGTTGCCGGTGATCTGAATTCGGTATCTTCTATTATAGATCAGAGTAAAGATTTTAAAAAACTGATATATAATCCTCTGATTCCGGCAAATAAGAAAACAGATATAGTCAGGAAAATATTTGCTGGTAAAGTTGACCGGCTGATTTATAATTTTCTGATATTGCTATGCAGCAAAAAGCGAAGTGAATTCCTGTCCGAGATAATTGATGATTTTAATATGCGAATTCTGGAATATAAAGGTGTCTTGACCGGACAGATAATCAGTTCAATGCCTTTATCCCCCGAACAGGTGGCGGATATTCATAAAAAAATTACGGCACAATCCGGACAAAAAGTACAATTATCTCAGGAAATTGACGAATATCTGATCGGCGGTTTTATTGTAAAAATTAAAGATACCGTTATCGATCTTTCTGTAAAGAATCAGCTGGACAAATTACGAAATAAACTGGTTTTTGGATAAATACTAATACTTAAGAGGTGTAAAATTCATGGGCAATGCAGTAAGACCCGATGAAGTATCCGCAATTCTGAAACAGGAATTGGAAAATTTTGATCAGAAAGTGGATATTTATGACGTCGGAACCGTCCTGCAGGTTGGAGATGGGATTGCACGGATATATGGGCTCGAAAAGGTGATGGCCGGTGAGCTGGTGGAATTTCCAAACGAAGTTATGGGGATGGTTTTAAATCTTGAAGAAGATAATGTCGGTGTCATTCTTTTTGGTGATGACCGGCTGATAAAAGAGGGCGATCTGGTTAAGAGAACCAAGCGAATTGTTGAAGTACCGACCGGAGAAGAGCTGCTTGGACGGGTGGTGAGCCCGCTTGGCCGGCCTCTGGATGGCAAAGGTAAGATCGATACCACGCACACAGTTCCGGTTGAGAGAAAAGCGCTGGGGGTGATTCAGCGCCAACCGGTAAAAGAGTCTCTGACGACCGGTATAAAAGCGATCGACTCCATGATCCCGATTGGCCGTGGGCAGCGTGAGCTGATTATTGGCGACAGACAGACCGGTAAAACAGCGGTGGCGATTGATACGATTATTAATCAAAAGGGCAAGGATGTTGTCTGCATATATGTCGCTATTGGTCAAAAGGCGTCTACAGTAGTTAAGGTGATTCAGACGCTTGAAAATCATGGCGCTATGGATTACTGCATCGTCGTTTCGGCAAATGCCAGTGAGCCGGCTCCACTGCAGTATCTGGCACCATATGCAGGAGCCGCCATTGGTGAATACTTCAGGGATAATGGCAAACACGCCCTTGTTGTCTATGATGATCTCTCGAAACATGCCTGGGCATATCGTCAGGTATCCTTATTGCTAAGACGACCCCCGGGACGTGAAGCCTATCCGGGCGATGTATTTTATCTGCATTCCCGTCTTTTAGAAAGAGCGTCTAAACTTAATGATGATCTTGGCGGCGGTTCTTTAACAGCCCTGCCAATAATCGAAACCCAGGCCGGAGATGTCTCCGCTTATATACCAACCAATGTAATATCTATCACGGATGGCCAGATCTTTCTTGAAACGGATCTGTTCTATTCCGGGATTCGTCCAGCTATTAATGCCGGTATTTCGGTCTCACGCGTTGGCGGTAATGCACAGATAAAAGCAATGAAACAGGTTGCAGGAAGATTACGACTCGATTTGGCACAGTATCGTGAACTCGAAGCATTTGCCAAGTTTGGATCAGATCTGGATAAAGCAACTCAGCAACAGCTGCGGCGTGGTCAAAGATTAATGGAGATATTGAAGCAGGGGCAATATACGCCGATGGCAATCGAAGAACAGGTGGTCGTTATCTTCGCGGCGACGAATGGCTTTCTTGATGAAATCCCGGTCGATGCTGTCGGGCTGTTCGAAAAGGATTTTATTGATTATATAAAAGTAAAGTCACCCAAACTTCTTCCTGAAATTGCAGAAAAGAAAGAGCTGACTGAAGAAATACGTAAAACCCTTGAAGATACTCTTCGGATTTTTTTAAAGATTTTTAAACAAAAGGATAATTAATGGCATCGCTTCGTGAAATCCGTCGCCGGATTTCCAGCATTCAAAGCACACAGCAAATTACCAAGGCAATGAAAATGGTTGCATCGGCCAAACTACGCCGTGCTCAGGAAAATATTCTGGCTACACGGCCGTATGCCAAAAAGTTACAGGAATTGATGGGAAATATAATGGCCCGGCTGGAATCAAGCCATGAACCTCTGCTTCAGGAGCGTGAATTGAAAAAGGTTCTGATGGTTGTCGTTACTGCCGACCGGGGATTGTGCGGTGCTTTTAATGCAAATATCATTCGCTTTGCAGAGAACAAGGTTCACAACCAAAACGATGTGGAAGTACATCTTTTTCCCGTAGGTAAAAAAGGATTTGAATACTTTTCCCGCCGAAATTTTAATATTTACAATCATAAAATAAACTTCTTTAATTTTCTGGAATTCGATGACGCCAAAGCAATTGTTGAGACTCTTGTGACCGCGTATATGCAGGAAGAGTTTGATCAGATTGAAATAGTCTATAATGAATTCAAATCAGCTGTTCAGCAAAATGTTGTTACCGAGCAAATTCTTCCATTTCAGCCAAATGAAGATCTGATGGAATCAAAAGCCGGCATAGATTTCATCTATGAACCGGAAAAAGATAAAATACTGCATGGCCTGATTCCGAAACAACTAAACGTTCAAATGTGGAAGAATCTGCTTGAAAGTAATGCCGCCGAACAGGGCGCCCGTATGACAGCTATGGAAAACGCAACAGAAAATGCAGAAGATATAATCGCCTATCTGACACTTCATTATAACCGTGCCCGTCAGGCGGCAATCACCAAGGAAATATCTGAAATCGTTGGTGGCGCAGAAGCATTAAAAGAAAAATAAAACAGCAATAGGATAACAGATGAACAAAGGAAAGATTACTCAGATTATCGGACCTGTGGTCGATATGGAATTTAACGAAAATGAGCTTCCGGCAATTTATAATGCACTAAAGATAATACGAGAAGACGGTAGTGAATTAGTGCTGGAGGTGCAGCAGCACCTGGGTGAAAATATCGTACGATGTGTCGCCATGGATGCCACAGAAGGGTTGGTGCGGGGTTTGGAAGGGATTGACACCGGCGAACCGATCTCCGTGCCTGTAGGGCCGGAGGTGCTCGGGCGCCTGCTAAATGTCGTGGGAAATCCAATCGATGAAAAAGGCGAAGTGAAAACCAGTAAAAGATATCCGATCCACCGCCCGCCACCCAAATATGAAGATCTGAGTACTTCTTCAGAAATCCTGGAAACCGGTATCAAAGTGATTGATTTGCTCGAGCCATACTCCAAGGGTGGGAAAACAGGCCTGTTTGGTGGCGCCGGTGTCGGCAAGACAGTTATAATCATGGAACTGATCCGGAATATCGCCACAGAGCACGGCGGATATTCTGTCTTTGCCGGTGTTGGTGAAAGAACCCGTGAAGGAAATGACCTTTATCTCGAGATGCAAGAATCGGGTGTGCTTGATAAGACCGCACTTATTTTTGGCCAGATGAATGAACCACCCGGTGCCCGCCAGCGGGTTGGACTAACCGGTTTGACCGTCGCTGAATATTTTCGTGAAGATGAAGGTGCGGATGTGTTACTATTCATTGATAATATTTTCCGCTTTACCCAGGCAGGCTCGGAAGTCTCCGCATTGCTGGGACGCTTGCCTTCTGCTGTAGGATATCAGCCAACGCTGGCAACCGAGATGGGTGCCCTTCAGGAAAGAATTACTTCCACCAAAAAGGGCTCAATTACATCCGTTCAGGCGATTTATGTTCCGGCAGATGACCTGACAGACCCGGCACCGGCCACCACATTTGCACATCTTGATGCAACAACTGTACTATCACGTCAGATCGCTTCGCTTGGCATATATCCCGCTGTGGATCCGCTGGATTCAACCTCCCGGATTCTCGACCCCCATATCGTGGGTGATGAACATTACTCAACAGCCAAACATGTTCAGGAAATACTTCAGAAATATACGGATTTGCAGGATATTATCGCTATCCTGGGTATGGATGAATTATCTGATGAAGATAAAATTGTCGTAGCCAGAGCGCGTAAAATTCAGCGATTTTTATCGCAACCATTTTTTGTAGCCGAAGAATTTACCGGTATAGCAGGTAAATATGTTCCGCTCGGGGAAACAATCAGCGGGTTTAAGGGATTGATAAATGGAGACTATGATCATATACCCGAGCAGGCATTCTATATGAAAGGTAACATAGATGAAGTCGTGGCGTCAGCAAAGGATATGGATGCAACAGTATAATATATAATCCCTGAAGTGATTCAGGTAGATTTCGTTTACCTTTCATCTGCTTCGAGTATAAACTTCTGAAAAATCCAAAATTTATACTTGAAATCAGGCACCGGGAATATTAATTGTATTAATAATGTATATCATAAATGATTTGAAGAGGGGCTGATGTCGCAGTTGAATATTGATGTTGTTACTCCTAAAGGAATTAAATTTTCTGGCGAAGCTATAACTTGTACCGCACCGGGTTGGGGCGGCGAATTCCAGATTTTAAAAGATCATACATCCATGGTAACACAATTGATCTGCATCACTCGCACCGCGA
>CAYULK010000100.1:0-10103 GCA_964445625.1 uncultured Calditrichota bacterium | reverse complement strand
TTTTTTTCTCTTTTTTAGTGAATTTAGTGTTTTTAGTGGGCTGAACTATTACATTAAATTGAGAATATTATTAGATTTATAGCAAGATAAAAAACATATTATTATTTTGTTTGAACTCGCATGTTAGTTTTCACACTATTTGTTATTGAACCAAGTAGGTTCTTTAAACTGGTGGCATCCTTCAGGAGAGGATGTATCTCTTCATATGATATCAATTCAGATTGTAAAATCACACGAAGCCGGTAATGAGTTTCCTTTGCTTCTTTAAAAGCGATGTACATTTTTGACAAAAAGTCTCTTCTGGATTGAGCTGCGGTAGCTTCTTCAATATTTGCACCAATAGATGTGCCACTCTTGAGCAACTGGTTAAAAATTTGGTAAAAATATTTCTGTAATTTGATATGATGTTTACAGAATTTAACAATTTTTATAGAAAATTGAAATGAGAGATCAAGGACTTCATTATTCATCACAAACAAACCTCATGTATCTAAATGTAATAAATAATGCAAATTTTATGCCAAAGAAATCTCTATTTCCTCATCTCTAATCTCTAATCTTTTACCACTCCTTCCCATTACTCAAGTACTCATCCATCGCGCGGGCAGCATTGCGACCGGCGCCCATTGCCAGAATTACAGTCGCTCCACCGGTGACAATATCACCGCCGGCAAAGACACCTTTTTTGCTGGTTTTCATATCATCGCCGCTAACAACGATATTACCCCATTTATTGATATCAATTTCCGGAGTAGTCTGATGAATCAATGGATTGGAACCATTACCAATGGCAATGATTGCAATATCTACATCGAGCAGATAGTCCGATCCCTCAATCGGTACCGGACGTCTGCGCCCTGAATCATCCGGCTCGCCCAGTTCCATTTTTAAACATTTCATTCCCGTAAGAACACTATCTTTATTGCCGATCATTTCAGTCGGCGTGGTCAGCATCAGGAACTGAACACCCTCATCCTTGGCATGATGTACTTCTTCAATCCGGGCCGGCATTTCAACCTCGGACCGGCGGTATACGATATAGGCATTTTTTGCCCCGAGACGCAGGGAAATACGAACCGCATCCATAGCTGTATTGCCGCCACCCATTACAGCGACATTTTTGCCCTTACAATCCAGCATTGGTGAATCATATTGCGGAAATTTATACGCCTTCATCAGGTTAACCCGGGTCAGAAATTCATTGGCGGAATATACACCAACCAGATTCTCGCCGGGAATATTCATAAACCAGGGTAATCCTGCACCGACGCCGATAAAAACGGCTTCATATCCTTCCTCGTTTATAAGCTCATCTATAGTCTGCGAACGTCCAATCACCATATCTGTTTTGAATTCAATACCGAGTTTTTCCATGTTTTGAATTTCTTTACGTACGATTTCTTTTGGCAGCCGGAATTCAGGAATACCGTAAACCAGAACGCCGCCCAGTTCATGCAAGGCTTCGAATACCGTAACATCATACCCCATATTAATCAGGTCACCGGCACAACTAAGCCCGGCAGGGCCACTGCCAACGATCGCTACTTTTTTATTTTTTTTAGCGACGGAGACCGGTGCAGATTCAATGTTATGTAACATTTCGTAATCGGCAACAAATCGCTCAAGTCTTCCGATTGCAACCGGTTCGTACTTCTTACCCAATACACAGGTTTTCTCGCACTGCTCTTCCTGGGGGCAGACGCGCCCACAGATGGCCGGCAGCATATTATCTTCTTTTATCTTTTTTGCCGCACCAAGAAAATCCTCCTCAACAATCATGGTTATAAAATCATCAATTTTGATAACAACCGGACAACCGTCAATACAGGTTGGTATTTTACATTGCAGACAACGTTGTGCTTCCAGTATGGCCAGCTCTTTTGTGAGACCATAGTTTACTTCATTAAAATTTTTATTCCGTACCTGAGGATCCTGCTCCGGCATAATTTGCTTCGGAATTTTCATCCTTTCCCTGGGGGGTAAAAACTCAGCCATATATTATTCCTATCTTTTAATTTGTTCATTAACCACGGAAGAACACTGATTCGAGGAAGCCGGGTCCGAATTCTTTATAAACCTCTTTACCCGCACCAATAATATCGTAAGTTAACTTCTCATAATTTAGTTTACTGATTCCGTGTACTCCGTGGTAAATAAATTAGACTATATCAAGTTTACATTTATGTTCAAATTGCTCCAGTGCTTTCTTCTCATATTTCGCATACATGCGGTTACGGTCAACAAGATTCTTGAAGTCAACCTTATGGGCATCAAATTCAGGACCATCGACACACGCAAATTTGGTTTTACCACCGACAGTTACCCGGCAGCCGCCACACATTCCTGTTCCGTCTATCATAATCGGATTGAGTGATACAACAGTCTTAATGTCATACGGGCGGGTTACATCGGCTACGGCTTTCATCATTGGAATCGGTCCGATCGCCAGTACAAAATCAATTTTTTTACCATCATCGATTAGTTTCTGCAGCATATCCGTCACAAATCCGTGATGACCGTAAGACCCGTCATCGGTAGTAATATAGGCCTCATCACTGACTGCCTTCATTTCATCTTCCAGTATTACCAGATCCTTACTGCGTGCACCATTTATCGTAATGACGTGATTTCCTGCCTGTTTCAAGGCCACGGCAGTTGGATATGCTATTGCGCTGCCGACACCGCCACCGATGCTTACTGTCGTACCAAATTTTTCAATTTCTGATGGCAATCCCAGCGGCCCGACAATATCTTTTATTGAATCGCCTGCTTCCAGTTTATTTAATTGTATGGTAGTCTTCCCGATACCTTGGACAATAACAGTCACAGTGCCCGTGTCCACATCCGAATCGGCAATGGTCAGTGGTATTCTTTCCCCCTCCTCGTCAATACGAATAATGACAAACTGGCCGGCTTTTCTTTTTTTTGCGATATTTGGTGACTTAATTTTAAGTAGCTTGACATCTTCTGATAAAAACCGGGCTTCAATTATTTCATACATATAAAACACCTCTTAAAATTATATCCTGCATCATTTTTGAAATTATCCCTCATATCCCATTTGTCCTGTCTGGGCATGATATTTATTATCTATATTTTTATGATGATTCAATTCTTCATCTGCCAGATTCTCAAACAACTCTTTCAATTCGTCGTTTTTCACTGCTGCTGCCATTTGCTTAAAAATATTATATGCTTTTGTTTCACGTTTGAGTGCTATCTCGTAAATTTCCTCTAACGCAGGCTCCGGTGACAATTCCGGAATTTCGATATCATGGGAATGCTGAGCATCATTGACTAAATTTTCATCGACGGGGACTGAATCGTCATAGATCTCCATTTGTCTGAGATTCAATAAAATACGTTCATGCCCTTTTTCTTCTTCGATAAGCGATTTTAAAAAGTTTTGAACTTTTAAATCACCTGTTTTCTCAAGTGAATCCTGATAAAATTTTTGCGAACTGACCTCATGTTGGATTGCAATTTCAAGCAAATCACCAAGTGTTTTGATTGACATGTTATATCCTTCCTGCTAAGCGGTTAACTGAAAAATTTCACATATTAAATATACAAAATTAATCAGAAAATTTCTCAAGAATATTTATGTAGATAAGCTTATAAAATTGCATAAATTAAGATAAATTATTCTCACAGATAAAATGATTTTCATCTCTGTAACTTTTCTGCTAAATTCAGGCCAATTTTCACATCTGATATTTCTTATGAAATCAATTATCCGGAAATACTGGCAGAATAATACTTTTTCTGCGATAATGATTATCGCCATTATTCTACGACTGTTAGCGGCAATTTTTTCAAAAGGTTATGCCATGTCTGATGACCATTTTGTCGTGATACACGTGGCTCAACGCTGGGTGGACGGTTTTAATGACTGGTTTAACAGAGATCATCTCTCAGGTTTCAGCCTGGTATATACCGGTTTCCACTATCTGCTTTTCTACTGCCTTAAATTGATCGATATTACTGATCCGACGATCAAAATGTATATTGTACGATTGATTCATGCTGCTTATTCTCTGCTTACAGTATATTTTGGTTATAAGATTGCATTGAAGATATCAAACCTTTCTGATTCCGGGAGGTATCGGACTGGTACTATTAATTCAGAGAGAGTGGAAACATTTAATCTATTTTACGATGGGGACTCTCATAGGACTTTTTATTTTGCAGGGTTTGATCGACTGGATATTCTGGGGATATCCATTTGCTGCATTTATTCAATATTTATTTTATAATATTGAGGCCAGGTATGATTATATCGTTGGACCATGGTATAAATATATCCTGCTGATCGTATTAATCTTTACATTTTCCAAAAAGACACTCGTCGAACCAATGATCTATCTTTCTGAAAAGCAGGATGTTAATGCGTTATTATTGAATATGATAAACATGACATGCCATGCCATGGTTTCCCAGATTTTATATGGAACGAAAAGTACCCATATTTCGCTTAAGTAAGGATTACAGTACTGATGAATTTATTGACAAAATAAATGCATTAGAAGACAAAGCACCAAATTATGTTTTTTCCTTTGGCTCTGAGAATATCAAGACTCGTATATTAAATTTGGAACATATCTTAGATATAGGACTTGAATTAGAAAAACAAATAAATCCCAGTTTAGTTGATTATATTATGCACAAGCTTAATCCCAGGCATAATCTAAATCTAACCAGCTACATATATAAAGTAGTCTCCAAAGAGGAAAATTAAATTGTCAGGTAGAGAAAAAATCTTCTCTTACGTCCACTCGGTGAAAGGTCGTTTTATTAAATTTGCTGTTGTTGGCGCAAGCGGAGTAATTGTAAACGAAGGATTACTGGCCCTGCTGACCGAAATATACAATATACCCGTGTCCATCTCCGGAGTCATCGCAATTGAGTCTTCAATCATTACGAACTTTTTATTAAATAATTTCTGGACATGGCATGATGTCCGCAATAAATCATTCATCAGAAGGCTTGTCCAGTATCATTCTGTCGCATTTATCGCCGGAATCGTCAACTATGTCATCCTTATCGGATTGACATTTTTCGGTCTGCACCATCTGGTGGCAAACCTGATAGGAATTGCTGTAGCAACTTTGATTAATTTTATACTTAATAATCATTGGACATTTGCAAAAAAGTCATTATCAGAGTAATATCAGTGCGATTTAATTATGGATAAATATTTTCAAATATATATTAGATTGCTCCGCGAAAAACTGGAGATATGGCGTCCGGTAGAGGCGATGAAACTGGGTAAAAATACATATAAAATTATATCACCAAATCCGGAACCGACGCTGGAAAAATGGGAGTTCAAAAAAGGCGATGTAGTACAATGTGATACAAAGGAATTTTCAGACGGTAATAAAGGCGAGATCGCAATAAAAAAACTATCATGAATCGGACATTTTATTCTTACGACTCTCAACAAGTGCCTTTAATACTTTCCTATATTGCTGTTCCGCCACAAACATTTTTCTTGCTTTTTGTCTGCCTTCCTGTGCCAGCCTGATTCGCAAGACCTTATCATTATACAGTCGCAGAATTTCATCTACTAACGAATGGACATCATCACTCTCAAACATTAGCCCGGTCACGCCATGGTCAATTATTTCCGGTACACCGCCCTTATTACTGCCAATAACAGGGATACCACAATGCATACCCTCGATCAGGACCAGACCAAATGTTTCGACTCCACTCGGCATGATTACAGTATCGAAACATTGCATCAAATCAGTCGGACGATCAAAAAAACCAGAAAAATGTACATAGGATTCCAGACCATGCTCTGTAACATATCTTTTTAATCCGGAGAAATACTCATCTTTCATAATTGCGCCGACAATCACTGCATTTATATGGACATCATGTGATTTAAGGATATTGGTGGCCTCAATTAGCAGATGCTGTTTCTTTGCCTGGCAGATGCGGCCAATCAGACCTACTGTAAATTTATGATCGATGCCGAATTCATTTTTTAATTGCTGGATTTCGGTATAGTCCAATTGCCGGGGTGGATTGATTCCATAATAAATTACCTCAATTTTTTCATTGGAAATAGGCAGGTTTTCTTCGGCCTGGTGTTTCAGGTCCTGTGTAATTGTAATATATTTATCCACGGGTTTGTAAATGAACTGATGATATAAATCATGTTTTTTCCCCGGTAATAGCATATGTCTGCTATGAACCAGTTTTATCTCACGTTTTGTAATTCTTTTAGCGAGAGCTACGAGCGGTAAATCATCTTTCCAGTGCATATGAATAATATCGATGTTATTTTTTTTAATAAATTTTGCCAGCTGTCTGGCCATATTTACAGGAAACTTTCCCGCCGTTTTATCATAAGTGATGGTCGGGACATCTAAATTCTCCAGATCCTTATGGATGGGTGAATCAGAGCCCAGTCCCAGATATAATTCAACATCGGGCTGTTTAGACAACCAAAGGCAAAAATCGCGCACATGGAGTTCAAGTCCGCCATAAGCCGGTGACAAACATAGTTCTAAAATTTTCATACAGATTTCTTTGAATAGAATTCCAATATACCTACCTGGCAGGCAAAATTACTGAATCAAGTTACACAGAAATGTCAAATGAGGCAAAAGTGAGATTGCAGCGCTATCGCTGCCAGCGGGAATCATCATATTCGGGAACCTCTCCCTGATTATGATAGTATTCAGTATCATTAATATGATTCATATGATATAAATATTCTTCGGAGGAAATTGAGTTTTGCCAGTACCCGGTAATTCCGGCCAGGGTAAAACCAGTGATAAAAATAGCAACCAGAATGACAACATAAATTTTTCTTGAGATTCGAACCTTTTGTTTTGCGGACGAAAGGTAGAGCGTATTTTTCACCGGACAACTATCAATACATTGCAGGCAACCGTGACACTCATCGGAAAATACTGATTTCGCGGTATGAACTTTTATATTCGCCGGACATACTTTTGTGCATAATTCGCAATCAATACAATTATCGGCATTGCGACGGATTTTGAAAAAACTCAGCCAACTCAACGCACCAAGCAAGGCGCCATAGGGACAGAGATAACGACACCAGAAATACGGAATTGCCAGGGAAAATAATACTAAAAGTATCAGTACCCACATGGTCATTTCCGTCATCTGGGTAAAGAAATGAAGCATTTTGATATCGGCAACCCGGTTGTAGGGACTATAAATGAACAACTTAAGATCGCGTATAGTCATTTCAAAATAGATAGCCCAGACAAAGAACAATAATAATAAATATTTGAGGCTGCGTAGCGGATAATCCAGCCATTTTGGCAATTTTAGCTGGCGACCGAATATTTTTACATGAAGTTTGGTAAGATATTCGGAAAACAGGCTAAACGGACATACCCAGCTGCAGAATCCCTTCTTTAGAATAACTGCTGTCAGGCCGACCATTATCAGAATTACTAAGGCTGAGGGATGAATTGTATTAAATATCCCGGTCATTGCCCAGTATTTCAGGCTAATCAGAGCACTAATCGGTAAAAATGATTCAACACCCGGTGGCCGGGATATGGTAGGCACTAAACCCTGTTCCAATTGATGAACAAACAGATAGAACTCCATACATATCCAGGCCAGGACCAGAATAAATGCAGTTTGTACCAGACGCCGGTATTTATATATTTTAAATTTGCCGGTTCGTTTATTCTCAGCGGTAATTTTTTTTATAACATCCATGTTATGTTTAAACCTTACTAATGTGCTGCAAAAAATTAATTACAAATTACCAATTACTAATTACAAGAGATATGTAACTATATGTAATTGATCAAACAAGATTTGTTATAGGTCATCCCGAACTTGCCTGCCCGCCGAAGGCGCGGTTTCAGTATTCAGGATGACAAATCCTGTTAATCCTGTCAATAAAAATCTTATTTACCGGCGCGGTATCTCATTTCCTCAGCCATTGTATTGATTTCGGTCAGATCGCGCTTCATCTCACTCCAACCATACCACAGCGCATAGTCCGGATTGGCATGAAAAACGCCCTGAAACGCACGCATCCGATGTTTTAAATGCATTTCGAATAATGTTTGCTCTATAACGGTTGGTGCGTCATGAAAAGTTAACAAATCCGGAAAACCAGCCGCATAAGATTCTGGTTTTTGCAGAAGCCCATCTTTATACAAACCGGCAATAACACGAATCGCTTCGGCCAGCAGGTGATCTACTTCCTTTATCATCTGATCACCCCTATCCATTTGCTCTTTGGCAAAGTTTTTTGAATGACATTGTCCACAGGTCGCCAGCATCTTATTTCGTTCTTTATCAAAATCTTCCTTTGTGAGGCGCGCGATATCAGCAGCTTTTACCGCATCCAGCCGGCCGGTTGGATTCCCTTCCAGATCAAGAACTCCCAGTGCCTGCAGGATGGTTATCTGGTCATTTTTCCATTGTTCGTCTTCAGGTAATGGCAGGCGAACGGCCAGAAATCCCCATGCGGTACGTACTTCATGATTTCCTTCCTGCATATGGCAGTCCTGGCATGTGGGTGCCGCGGTATGTTCAGGTAGGATACCATTTTGTTTTAATAAATAACGGACACCATGCTTCGATGAAGAGTACATCTCCCATTGCGGGTGATCAAATCCCATGTGGCATGTTTGGCAAGCCTGAGGTTGTTTTGCCTCTTTAACCGAAAATGTATGTCTGGTATGGCAGGCATCACATGAGGCCAGACCAAAACCACTACCCTCTTTTTTTAGCTTCTTTACATCCTCTTCACTCTTCAAACCAATCTTATGACAACCACCGCATCCTTTCATTCCATCAATTAATAAACTTGCCTGATTATGGATTGTCGGCATCGCATTCATAACGGTCCATGCTAAAGCATGTTTCCCTTTTTTAAATTGCGCGACTTGTGTATCATGGCATTCATTGCAGGTTTCCGGTGTCGGAATCAGGACTTTGGCATAATCATCATTTGTGGTATGCGCGTCGCCGTGACAGGTCGAACAGGTAACCTCATTCTCGCTGTGTTTACTTATTTCCCAGTCGCTGACAATATTCGCCTGCATCTTACTATGACATTCGATACATTGATCTGCCAGCGAAAATCCTGTCATGAATAAAAAAATTACCGTAATTGTGATGAGTTGATACTTCATTGGACCTCCCATTGGTTTATTGTACTGTGCGATAGATTCCAAAAACTTTATTATTTTATCAAAATGCAATAAACCATAGCTCATAGCCAATCGCCTATTGCCTACTTCTAATTCCTAATTACTCATTATAAACTCTGCGTCTTTGCTTCTCCGCGAGAGATAAATTATCCAGGCCCCACAAAATATCAGAATCTGCCGATTTCACTATTTGACAAATCCTGTAAATTTACGCTATATAACATTTTTTTTATTCCGTTTAAATGCGGCAGCCAGTACTGGTGCAATGAACAGGGATTGTCCCCGGAACATGAATCAAATCCCAAGACGCAACGGTCGTAATCAGAGAGGCCTTCAACTAATTCGATAATCTGATATAAATATATCGGTTCACATGATGGACAGATACGAAAGCCGCCCTGCTTCCCCTGTACGGATTCAACAAGGCCGGCGGTTGCCAGATTACCCATCAATCTTCCTAAATATTTTGATGGGACTTTTAATAATTGGTGTAATTTACTAACAGGATAGAGAGAATCGCGATTATCTGAGAGGTAAACCATTACCCGAATTGCATATTCTGTTGTTTTTGAAAATTTCATATTCTACTTTCGGGTAGAATATAAAAATAACATTTGATATTTTCAACAATTTTGTGAAAAAAGTAATTATGATTATGCTCTTTACTTAGCATGAATAATTCATACCGCTACCTTTGGCTGCAAACAAAAAATTAACGATATTTATGGCACGCGGATTAGAACGGATCTTCCCCCGTGAAACGAGGCAGGACGGATTTTTTATAATATATTTTTTAATCCGTGATAATTCGTGAAATCCGTGGATTAATTTTTTTTAGGCACTTTAGTCAGCACTGTTTACAGCGCTATGCTATTATTGCCAAAAACTTTGTTATTTCCAACGGATCGCCTGGGAGATTAGCAAAATTCTTAC
>CAYULK010000099.1:0-10181 GCA_964445625.1 uncultured Calditrichota bacterium | reverse complement strand
TCTTATTAACTTTTTTAGCATATATTTTATCATTTCGTGGACCAAAAGTAACACCACCTCCTTTCCATATAGGTGAGCGCCGTGAGCCGTGCCGCGCGCGTCCTGTGCCTTTTTGTCGCCAGGGCTTTTTTTGTTCCCTTGATTCGAACGACCCCGGCATCACTTCCGGGTTCAATCACTGTATTCGTGCGCACCATATAATCATACTGTTCGTAAACCCACTCCTTACTTACAATGTTGGGTGAAGAAAAAACTGTTTTAAAGGCTTCTTTTAACTTTGCCGGCTGCGCAAATTTGGAGAGATTGATATTTTGTTTTTGATCGATATATTCCGGTTTTTTAATTTCCCGTGTATATACCGGTGCACCATCACCGGCGGACAGATAATATGAAGGTATATCAGCGACCACTTTATTTTTAAAGATGATCTTTAAATTTTTACCGTCAGTGACCCGGCCAATTTTAGAACAATCGAGATCCCATTTTTCACATACAGCTTCAAATTCTCTTTCTTTACCCGGGTGACAAATAGCAAGCATGCGCTCCTGAGATTCAGAAAGTAAAATTTCATAAGGTATCATTTCCTGTTCCCGCAGGTGCATTTTATCCAGATCCAGTTCAATTCCCACTTCACTTTTAGCACTTATTTCAGCGCTGGAGCTGGTTAGCCCGGCAGCCCCCATATCCTGAATCCCTTCAAGTAAATCTTTCTTTATCAATTCTAAAGTTGCTTCCAGCAGTAATTTTTCTGTAAACGGATCGCCAACCTGGACAGAACTTCTTTTTCCCTCTGATTCCTCAGATAGTTCTTCACTGGCAAATGTTGCGCCATGAATACCATCCCGACCGGTCGCAGATCCTATCGCATAAATCGCTGCGCCGGGTGTGCGGGCAATTGCTTTTGCGATCATATCTTTATTTGCCACACCAATGGTCATGGCATTTACCAGGCAATTATCCGAATAACACTCCTCAAAATACACTTCACCGGATATTGTCGGAATTCCAAGACAGTTACCATAGTCTCCGATTCCTTTCACCACACCGGCAAAAAGATAGCGATTCTTCTGATCTGACAGCTCACCAAATCGTAGAGAATTAAGTGCCGCAATTGGTCTTGCCCCCATTGTAAAGATATCACGCATAATCCCACCAACACCGGTTGCGGCTCCCTGATATGGTTCCACAGCGGATGGGTGATTATGACTCTCAATCTTAAAGGCAACTGCCAGATCTTCACCAATATCGATCAGCCCGGCATTTTCTTCCCCGGCTTCGACCAGTAATCGCTCTCCTTTCCGGGGCAGGGTTTTCAGTTGCAGCAGAGAATTTTTATAACTACAATGCTCACTCCACATTACTGAGAATATACCAAGTTCGGTATAGGTTGGGGTTCGACCCATTATCTTAAGAATTTTATTATACTCTTCTTCGTTCAGACCATGTTCCAGTGCAAGTTCAAGATTGACTTCGGGCTCATTTTTCAATGCGATTTCCTCAACTTATTAATATTAAATATATCAGACTTTTTTCTTTGCCATGGTATAAATATAAAATCCCAGCGCACAAAATACTGTAAATGAAACAAGTTCACCGGGCAAGCCGGTAAGTCCAAACGGTAATCCGGCCGGTGCTTTAGTGGCCCAGATGGCATAAGCCGCAATAAGTACGCCCATTATGCCTTCACCTGCTATTAAACCCGACCCCAGTAATACACCTGTATCAGTTTGTTGTTCGGCAATATCTTTCTGATTTTCCGGATCTTGTTTCTTCTCGATCATCCACTTGATCAGTCCGCCGACAAAAACGGGAGTCATGGTAGAAAGTGGCAGATAAATACCCACTGCAAATGGGAGTGAGGGAATAGACAATAGTTCAGCAAATATTGCAAAGCTGGCGCCTATCAGAACCAGATCCCATGGTAAATTTGCCTGTAATACACCATCCACGACTGTTTTCATCAGGGTAGCCTGTGGTGCTGCCAATTCCTTTGATCCAAATCCATAAACTTCACCCAGTGTCACCACAGCCAGCGCTATAAAAAAAGCGGAAGTAAAAGTACCGAACAGCTCACTTATTTGTTGCTTTTTGGGCGTGGCTCCTAAAAGATATCCGGATTTTAAATCCTGAGAAATATCACCGGATATTGATGCGGCAACCGCAACGACTGTACCGATAGTCAGAACTGCTGTTTTACTCAGGTCATCTGTCCAGCCAAGCAGATAAAATACAGCTGAGGTACCTAGCAAGGTAATAATGGCCATACCTGATGTCGGATTTGACGAAACACCAATCAGTCCTACTATTCGTGATGAGACAGTCACAAAAATAAAAGCAAAGAACACAATAGCAATCGAGCCTATGATACGTGTAATCAGTACCTGTTGTACACCGATGACATAAGGTGTTCCGATACCAACAATTAAAAAAAGTGCAACCACACCAATGATAACTTTAAATGATAAATCCATATCAGTACGTATCCGGGTAATGATACCGGCATCATGCTTTGATGATATTTCGCTAAGGCCTACTTTGAGTGAGCTGATCATAGTTGGCATAGATTTGAATACAGTAATAATGCCGCCAACCGCCACCGCGCCGGCACCGATATACCGCACATACCGGGTCCAGATTTCTTCGGGACTCATTTGTGAAATCAATTTAGAAGTTTCAGGAAACATAGGGGTTTGCAGATATTCGCCAAAAACGGCGATTGTCGGTATAATCCCCAGCCACGACAAGAGACCTCCGGCAACCAAAATCGCAGAAATACGAAATCCCAGAATATAGCCGACACCCAGCAAAGCAGGTGTGGCCTCCAAACCCAGCACCCCCTTTTTCAGACCCGGGATATGAACACTGACTTCTGAGGGCCACATTTTAGCCAGAGATAAAAAAGCCTTGTAAATAAGACCCAAACCCAGACCCAGAAATACATATTTAGCTTTACTGCCCCCCGTATCGGCAGCTATTAACACCTGCGCTGCTGCAGTGCCTTCCGGATAAGGCAGCGTGTCATGTTCCTTAACAATCAGAAAACGACGCAGCGGAATCATAAACACAATTCCTAAAATACCACCCAGGAATCCTAGTAAAGCAATTTGCGCTAATTCCGGTTCAAAACCCCACAGAAAGAGCGCGGGGATTGTGAATATGATACCCGAGGCCAATGATGAGCTGGCCGAACCTGTAGTCTGGGCGATATTTGCTTCCAGAATGGAGGCACGGCCCCAGATTTTTTCAAGTGACTTAAATAATGCAACAGAAATTACTGCCAGTGGAATTGCTGTACTGATGGTGAGTCCGACACGTAATCCGAGATACGCATTTGCACTGCCAAAAAGAATTCCAAATACGCCACCAACTAACAGAGCGCGTATACTAAAATCCTTTAACTCCGTATCCGCAGGAACATGCGGTTTGAATTCTTTCATAGGATTTCCTTTACATTAGGAATAGTATTCGGGATCATGATAATATTTCCAGAAGAAAAAATGATATAAAGATAGTATTTATCAATAACTGCAAATTTAATCAAGAAATTTTTAGTTGATAATTTCGGTTTTTTGAACAAAACAATTAAATTACGTACAAAGACATAACGTAAAAAAAAATGAGGTATTCTATGCACTACAAATTTTATCTTTACTTCCTGCTTATATTCTTAATCGGCTGCGCGGCTTATAAAGAATTGCAGCCGGTACCCGAAATATCCTTTATTGAAAATGGATATATTGAACTAAAAGATGATGATGAAAAATTTGAGTTGAGTGAAGGCAAAAAATATTTTATAAAGATACCCCCACCTGTTCAGGATAATATATATATCATTCTTTCCTTTAATGAAATGACGTCATTGAACACCTATCTGACCAGAGTATTCGATGATGGTGAAGGTAATATAATAAAGATGACGGATGTGAGTATCGAACCGGATAAAATGAGTGTATACACTCTGGACCGGACAGTACCTGTTTTTTACTGGGTGATAGAAGAAGTAAAAAAAGATCTGGTTTTACAAATAGAATACCGGTATATCGCCGCATGGAGATATAAATTTGAAACCAGACACGCAGAATTTTTAGAGAAGCTGGAACAAAACACACAATCCCGTAATGTATATAATGCTACCGGTTCAAGCATTTCAGGTACTGATATTGACTATCCAGGTGAGATGACCGGTGTGCAGGATAAGAGTAAAAATCTGTATGATATTCAGAGCCAGCTTCATGAAATCGAAAGTATTTTTCCTGTGGAGATACTTAATAGCCAGGATGCATCATATCTGGAGTATCAAAAGTTAAAACATGATTTATCCGATGAAATTGCGTTCCAGGAAAATTATATGCATATGCTTGATCTTATGGGAACGGTCTCCGCATCTTCTGTGGCAATGGAATCATTCGTAGGGAGGGCGGCAGAATATAATACTTTTCTCGGGAATACCGACACCTACCCGGCCAATATACTTGCCGAAGCAAAAAAACTGACCGGCAACCATCTTGATGCCATTGTACCGTATTATGAGAAGGAATTACGAAAAAAAACAACCAGTGATCCAATTGACTTTAATCTGGCCGAGGTTACCGGATTATATACAAATTGTAATAAAACCATCCCAAATGATTTTCGTGAGTTGGAAAGTTTTATAACTGCATTTAATAAAAGATCCGAATCTCTTGCACAAGTCAAGGCAGGTGTGGACAAAGTCGATAAAAAACTAAATCAGTCCGGTGCCTGGCCCGGCAACACATATTTCACAGATTTAAGAGCCGCCCTGTCACAGCTGAGTTATAAATTGCCCCCGGCAGATACAAAAGTATTTGGCAAATATAAATCCTATGCTTGTGCATCTCTGTTGAATAAAGAACTAAAATCAACCAAAAACACCATCAGTAAAAAAATTAGCCAACTAAGACGAACTGAGGAAATTGTGCCACAGATAAATCTTTATAAAAACCAGGGAAACTATAGTGGTATTCTCAGATTGCTCAAGCAAAATTCGGATATTTTATTTCTAACGAATATATATGCGAATATCGATCAATTATCCCTCACCCAGCAAAGTATGGAGATCAGACAAGCACTGGCCCAACAAAGGTGGACAGATGCAGAACGATCTCTGCAGTCATTACACCTTGACAAAAATTTTCTTAATCCAAAGAAGGCGTTTCCACAAAAGGAAAAACTGGTCAAAAAATATGAAGATTCGCTCTACTATTATATTGAAACCATCTCAGTTGGCAATGCCAATAAATTTATTGAACAGAATTTAAAAACTATTGAACAAGTCGACTCGCTTTATGCCGGCAAAGAGTTCCAGCCTGTTTTTTTACCGATGTTTTCAAGTAAAGGACCAGCTGCGGCAAAAAGCAAATCTGACGTTATCGGTAAAAGAATGAATTTTTTAAAACATACAAAATTTCCGGAATCTGCAATTGAAGCACTTTACAGGGATTTTACAGGCGCACTTCATAACAAAGGCGTAGAGAAAGCACGTGCCATCGTCACACATAGTAAATACTACAAAGGAGATAAGAAAAAAATTAAAAACCTGGTTGCCGAGTGCGATCCATATGCGGCCAAATGGCTGACCAAGGCAAAACAATATCGCAAGGTTTATGTACTGCCGACATCAACAAATCCGGGCGGCTCTAATCAATATCTGATGAAGATAAACATTCAGGTTCCATCGGATGCAAAATTCCCGGTATTTGATATAAATGTGAAACTGCCGATGGAGATTGCGCGCCATGCCGGTCAGAAACAATGGTATAAAGAAATTACTTTTAATAAAAAAGTTTTAAAGAACGAGGGACGTTTCAGCATTTCTGCTCCTACTGCAGACACAAACTATGAAATGCAGATTTCTCCCCTTCAGGTGAATAAAACCGGAAACAATGTTCTGGAGATTGTTTTTGATTATGATACATTTAAAGTTTTTGAAGTCAGTATAATGGCACAAAGACCAATAATGAAGAAAAACTAGGAGATCGAGATCGATGAAAAAACAGTATATCATAGCCGGAGCAATCATTCTGGTCGCAGCCGTGGTCGGAATTTACTTTTTACTGCAAAAAGACCTGAATGGCAATATCGTCATTCCATATATTGCGCATCATAAACCACAGATTGACCCCCATTTGCCGGAAGCAAATCCGCTGTCGGATAAACTGGATGAAGTACTTTTTGATGGCATATTTAATCTCTCGGCAAATCCGAGTGGGATCACGCATGAAGATGGACTGGGGGAACTGATAAGCATTGAAGAGAATATCATAACCATAAAATTAAAGAAGACTAAAAAATGGCATGATAGTTATTTTATCTCCCGTGATGATGACGAAATTAAGATATCTGAAAAAAACGCCAATTATTTCTCAGCCAAAGATCTGCAATTTACGCTTGATCGTATAAATAAACTGGGAAGTTTATCACCGGATTACATTCTGGTTGCCCAGGCATTAAAGGAATTTAAATTTGCGGGCCCGGATATTAATAATGAAATTCGATTTACTTTTAAGGAAGACAGAATCTGGAATGAAACAGATGTCAAAGACGTACTAAGTTTTAAAATTTTACCTGCCGGTTCAGAGATTGCAGCCCGTCACTATAAAACCGGCAGCGGACCATACATGACAATTGATCATGCGCCTGATGTTTCAGACTATGTGCAAAATCCCGATGGCGATGCCATTATCCCCAATGTTAAATTGCAGCCATTTATTGACAATAGCACATTTACTACCGAAATCAGTAATAATAATATCAACGTATTGTTGAGTACTCCGTTTGGCAGCCTGTCACCGATTTTGGCAGATAATGAAGAATATTTTACCAAATCTAACATTAGCACGACTTTTTTTGCGGTATTATTCAATACCGAGAGACTTAACCGGGCACAACGGATTGAACTGCGAAAATTGCTGCAAAACCGTGTCATCGCCAGAAGATTTTTTAAAGTAGGAACGGAACAACAACGTCATATTTATGATTATAAAGGGAACAAAGACAATTATGATGATTATTTGAATTTCAGCGTGTTTCCATCCTCATCTTATTATATTGAGGAACAAGTCGTAATCCCGGCAGAAAATGATATTAAAACCGATCTTTCAATCCTGCCGGATACGGTTCGCATCAAGGCCTGTCTTAATTTCGGTTTCCGCGAAGAATTTCGCGAGTTAATAGAGATTCTTAACGATCCGGTTTTGTTTAAAGGAAAGATCCGGGCAACAGCTGTTAAAAATGAAGATATTAAGCGTGGAAATTATGATGCCGTACTTGTGGCTGTTTCGGGATATAGCAGCAAGTTTTTATTTGATTTATATGACATCTTCCTGCGTGACCCGGATTTAGCACGTTACAAAATCAACCTGCAAATAAAGCAGGCATGGGATGGAACCGAAGGTGTTTCACCGGAATCATTTTATTCCGGTGGTAACTTTTTCAGACTCGATACCCGGCGTGAAAATGAAGATAAAGAACAAACACATCGCCTGTTGGAATATGTCTATGAGTTTATGGCTACCCGTGAAATTGGCGATAAACAACAATATGCGATATTTATCGACCAGTTAGAACATGAGATGGCTCTCGGATACTGGTTATTTTCATTGCCTTCCCTGGCTTATTTTTCAACACAGTTTGATACCAAAACAATTGACCTGTATGGTGTGGCATCTCAACTATCAACGATTGAAAAGTGGGATGAGAAAAAAGATGACTGAAATATGAATTATTATTGACCCACCCCCTTTAATCCCCCTCCCTAAATCTGTTTAGGGAGGGGGAAAGAGGGGGTGGGTTATTTATCGTAATCCAGTGATCTGTATCGGTTTTACCACTAAAATTTTTGCCTATATAGCATAGTATAAATTTAGGTCACACCCGAAGGGATCCCTTTGAAAGAATCTTGGAGGCTACTAATTTTTCATGTTAAATATAAATATTTTTTAATTGTCATTTTTGTTAATGCTCTGGCAGGATTGGCATCAGCACAACAATCTGATTTTTTGATTATCAGCCAACCGTATTCACTGCAAATACTAAATAAATATGAACAGCGTCTGACTTCATCTGAACTTGCCGGATTACCACAATTCCTGCCGGCAGAAATTATAGATGCCAATGAACTTCTGAGTGATGAATATACGAATGCATTAAAAATCAGTTATGCCGGTAAAATATATTTTCTGCCAAAGAATTCAGACAATCAAAGCGTCAATAAAAAAGATGCGTCATATTATGAGATTTATAATAATGTCACCCTGGTTAACGATACAATTAAAATTCGTGCTAGTGGAAAATTCGCGCTGCAGACACCTGATCCGGATAAAACAGACAAGATATCCATCCCAAAAAACACCCGATTGATTCGTATTTTTAAAAATAAATCGGATTATTATGTATTAATACCCGGAGCTGTAAATCGTTTTGGCTGGATGAGATTTCATAACAATAATTACTGGGAGAAGATTAAAAGTGTTGCCACTCACCCGGATCTGAAAACACAGGACATAATTGCCGGGAGCATCATTTCCAAAACAGAGCAGGTAAATGCGGTATTCAGAGACCTGTTTCGTCTGTTAAACAAACAGACCGGAACCAATCGCACTGCCCCCCAATGGACGGTTGACCGGTTAGGAGGCCCTCTCCATTTAAAATTTATTCCCAGCGAATATGGATATAATTTTGCAGAGAGCAATGCAAGATTTATTCAGGAGATTGAATATCTCCTATTGGGCAGCGATTACTCACTAAAATTATCGGAAGATCCATTTAAATATATCATTTATGCACCGCAAGCTAATTGAACATAGTCTAAGCGTAACATTCTTTGCAATACTCTTCAGTGTAATTGGCTTTACTATTGCGCTACCCCCTGAATCTCATCAGATATCCAGGGAAGTCGCTATCTATTATGATTTTATCAATCCTGATGAGCCATTGCATAAAATCATCCTTAAAGAGAGCCTTGACTTGTATTACCCCATGCAGATTGCCGGAAATGATTCAATTGTGCAGAAAATCTCTGACGGATCTGCGCACATATTTTTACAACATAGCGATAATAAGGCACTGACATCGGAGAAAACGGTAAAAATCATCTACATGTATCTCAAATTTATAATAATCTATGTATTTGTTCTGATTCTCACTTATTTTGGTGCTCAAAGCCTGGCTATATTCAAGTTTATAAAAATGCGTCAGAAAAGATCATCATATTTAACATTACTTTGGAAGCATTTACAGTCCAACTCAAGCAAATCTCTGAAAACAATTTCCACATTATTAATTAGAGCATTTACAAAAGGTCTTATTTATCTTGTATTATTTTCACCTGCGTATGTAATTGCATATTCATTTAAAACCCGGTTTGACACAGATTCGATTTTCTTCATGGTCCTGCTGGGAATTATATCCAATGGTTTATTAATTAGCTACACACAAAAATTTTATACATATCTCGTAACGGAGAGTCGTAAAGGCTATGTAAACACCGCCAGAGTAAAAAATCTTAATAATAGTTATGATGTAAATCGACCTGATGGTATACGGTACGGGAAAATATTCCGGTTACGTAAATCATTTGACGGTCACGTATTTCAGCACATATTTAAGAATGCACGGTTTCAATTTATCCCAAGCATCAAAGAACAGGCCTCATTTTTAATTAGCGGATTGGTTATTATTGAAATGGCTTTGAATATTCAGGGTCATCTGTGTTATGAACTATTACAGAATATTCTCTATGAAAATTTTCAGGCTGTTTTATTGATTGTTTTTCTTATCTTTCTGCTACTAAAATTTACAGAAGTATATTGCGATTATCTGCAGCATCACTATTCAAGTAAATATGAAAATATAGCCTGATATTATGAAAAGAGAAAAGCAACGGACATTGAATAAATTATTTAATATCGTATTCCGGGCTCGTGACCAGCTTTGGATTCTTGTCTGGTTAGGTGGAATTGGCATTTTATGGATCTGGAACTATCTGTTCCTGAATTCACCTGCCCGGTACCAGGTGGAAATTGCTTTTTTAAATATGATATTAATATCATTTGTTGTAATTGTATTTTCGGTAATTTTTGCCTTGACCTACACGCTTTTTCAGCAGTTTTTCATACCAGCCATGCAAATTACCGGGAGATTTATTATCAACCTGATCCGTT
>CAYULK010000098.1:9061-10195 GCA_964445625.1 uncultured Calditrichota bacterium | reverse complement strand
AAGTTATGAACAGTTCGAAAATGATTTCCGGACCAATTTTGCTGCCGTAAGGGCTCTAGAGATCATTGGAGAAGCCGTTAAACGCCTTCCACAGGCTAAACGAAAAGAATTTGGAAATGAAGTGAAGGTCTTTCTTGAATTTAATGAGTTTGATACATATCGTCAAAGTCTAGTCCAACTTTTGACGAATTATTGATCAAATATTCATATGCAGATTTTAGAAGATTTGATACTTTAGCCTGCAAGAAATATTTCGTGATATATTTTCTCTATTTCTATAATTTCATCAGCGGATAAGGTACTAAATTCGCTTTCTTTAGCCCTTTCGTTTTTATCATGAATCCTGTTTTCCCTTTTAAAAATATTTCAACCCTGAAAAGCGCATTAATCAATTCGGAAAGCGTTTTTCGCAAAGGAGAGCGGCTGGTCAGAAACGATATGTGTCTGCAAACTGCTCAGGACGGCGGACATTATCATTTTATAGTGGAAGATCGTTTTGATGATTTCAAAGTTCAGGCGGAAATCAAACCGGATACCGTTCGCACAAACTGTGAATGCGGTTCGGTTTTAGACTGCTGCTCACACGAGGCGTCGGTTCTTATCGCTCTTTATCATAAATTAGATGAACCCGAAGATGAACCTTCCTCTGAAGGGCAGGCTTATACTCGCAAGGAAATGATTAAGCGCGTGCTGCGCGAGCGCAGGGAAAAATCGGAAAAAGAAGAATACTCTATCGAATTTAGCGACACCCTGTACGGATTTCACAGGATTAAAACCAGCACCGGAAAAATTTATGAAATAACCATCCGCGATTTTGAAACGGATGATGGTTATTGCTCGTGCCCCGGATTTTAAAACGAATAAATTGGGCACGTGTAAACATCTGATCTTTGCGGTGGATGAATTTAAAAGTCGCTATTCCGTTGAAAAATTGATTCGAAAACAGCGCTATCCGTTTGTTGAAATCTACTGCGATCCGCATAACGATTACAATATCACCTGTTTTTACCAGACAGAGCCGCAAAGCGAAATAAAACAACTTATCGAAAAATATTTTAGTGAGCGATATATTATGCCGGATCAGTATAGCGGTTTCCTGAAATTTTTTAATGAAGCTCTAAATTTCAAGTCCAT
>CAYULK010000098.1:0-8961 GCA_964445625.1 uncultured Calditrichota bacterium | reverse complement strand
ATAAAAAATTATGACACCAAAACATCGCATGCGGTAAAATCAATCCCCAAAAAACACGCCCTGGTTATAACCGGTACACCGCTGGAAAACCGTCTGTTGGATTTATATTCGATCATGAATTTTATTGATCCCGAAATCTTAGCACCACAGTGGGAATTTTCTATGAATCACTGCTATTTCGATAAATCGGTAAAAAATAAGATTACCGGATATTTTAACCTGCAGCAGTTAAAAGAACGCTTGAGCAATGTCATTATCCGCCGTGAAAAATCAGATGTTTTCGATCAATTGCCTTCGGTGCAGGAGGTTGTCGTGCCGGTTGAAATGCACCCCGACCAGCAGAGCATACATGCCGGATTGGCTCAAACGTTAGCGCCTATTCTGGCCAAAAAGCACAAGACGATCTATGATATGCAGCGCATTCAGCAAATTTTAATGTCCATGCGCATGGTATGCGATTCCACTTATCTGTACGATAAGGAGACCAATATTTCCCCCAAATTAGATGAATTACAGGAAATCCTCTTTGAAAAACTGGATATTAAAAACAAGGGGAAGAAGGTTATTATTTTCTCCGAGTGGAAAATAATGCTGCGCATTATTAGTAAGATGCTAAATAGTAAAGGTGTAATCCATGTGATGCTCTCCGGCGAAGTGGCGGTAAATAAACGCGGGCATTTAATCGACGAATTTGCCAATAATCCTGATTGTCTTGTTTTCCTGTCCACCGAGGCGGGTGGCACCGGATTGAACCTGCAATTTGCTGATACGGTAATTAATTTTGATTTGCCCTGGAATCCGGCAAAGAAAAACCAGCGGATCGGTCGTATCAACCGTATCGGCCAGGAAAGCACAAGCATCACGGCAATAAATCTAGTGTCCTTAAACAGCATCGAATCTAAAATTGCTGACGGAATTGTGCTAAAACAATCGTTATTTGATGCTATTCTCAACGAAGGTGATATGACCGATGAAGTGGATTTTTCGGCTAAAGGCAGATCAACATTTATCGATCAGGTTCAGCAGCTCCTGCAGCCATCAGAATCACCTGTTAATATGGAAGATGAACCACTTGAATGGGATGCCGGGGAAATGGCCGATAGCGAAGAGGCGATTGACGCGGTTTCAACAGAAAATGAAGCCGAATCTAAGTCCGATAGTTTGCCGGTAACAGAAAAATTTGACCGCAAAGCGGAACCGCCAAAACCGGATGAAATCGAGACAACTCTAAATCAGGGTATGCAGTTTTTAAATGGTGTTTTTAAAATGGCAACCGGCAAGGAACTGATTAGCGAGGGCCAGGGTATTTCGGTCAACCACGAGACGGGGGAAGTCGTGATGAAGTTTAAACTGCCGGGATTTTAATATATCTACTCGTGCTTCCGAAGGACTCCGTTCACGCCGCGCCGAAGATTCTGTATTTTGGGCCAGGTATAGCATATTCTGAGAGTAAAACCGGGCATGGATTTTATTTTCATTTAACTCATATTTTTGTTATATATATGAGTATACTCTAAAAAGATTATTAGCGTTATTCCGCCCGTTTGAGGCGGGTCGGAATCTTTAACTCCGATAAAATAAATAGATTCTGTCCCGCATGGATCCCTTCGGGAAGACAAGTTATCCGAAGGAGTCCTTTGGACAGGTTGACGTTACTTATAAATCTTGTTTTTAGACTGAACTAAATTCTCAGGAGGAGTCCTTTGGCCAGAATGACTATTTTGGTTCTTTCCCTTTTAATTTTATTCCTTTTGTGCTCATGCGGCAGTAATGGTCAAAATTCAACCGATGGCAACCAAACTGATTCGTTAACCGCAATGATTACCGATTCTCTATCCTTCCTGGATTCGATTCCTGATGTGGGATTCATTCATCGTGCACAATATTATGGCGATCTGGATAGTATGATCCAACGCGGTTTCATTCGTGTTCTCGTCCCTAATAATCGCACTCATTATTTTCTTGACAGAGCCCGGCAACGGGGATTGGTTTATGAAAATATGAAGGCCTTCGAAAAGCATCTCAACAAAAACATAAAAAAATCCACACGTAAGATAAGCATCTTTTGTATTCCTGTCCGGCGTGATCAGTTAATTCCTCTATTGGTTAATGGCTATGGTGATATTGCCTCTGCCGGCCTGACAATTACAGAGCGCCGATCGAAGCAGATAGATTTTTCAATACCGCTTGTAGCTGAAGTCAACGAAGTGATCGTTTCCTGGAAAAATGCGCCACCCCTTCTCCGCCTCAGTGATCTCTCCGGTATGCCGGTTTTTGTTAGAAAGTCAAGTACATATTTTGATCACTTGCTGCAGCTCAATAAAGATCTGGAATCCTCAGGTTATCTACCGGTTAATATACGCGAAGCAGATGAAAACCTTGAAACAGAGGACATTCTTGAGCTGGTGAATAATGGAAATATTCTTTATACTATAGCAGATGATTATCTGGCAAATATCTGGCGCAAGGCATTGGATAATCTTATCGTTTATGATTCCATCCCTTTGCACAGGGGCGGATCTATTGCTTATGCCGTTCGTAAGGACAGTCCGGAATTAAAAACAGAATTAGATCTGTTTGTAGATTCCCATGGTCGTGGAACTCTGTTCGGAAATATTATATTTAACCGCTATCTGAGGGATAACCGCTGGATTAAGAATCCGGCACGTCATAAAAATGATCAAAAAACAGAACGATTACTAAGTCTGTTTAAAAAGTATGGTGATCAGTATGACCTGGATTATATATTTCTTATTTCCCTCGCTTATCAGGAATCCCGGTTAAATCAGAATGCACATAGCCATGCCGGTGCAGTTGGCATTATGCAGGTTCTTCCCGGGACAGCGGCAGGATCACCAATTTATATAAAAGATGTCACAAAACTTGAGAATAACATCCATGCCGGCACGAAATATCTGCGCCACCTGATGGACACCTACTTTAATGATCCTGAGCTTTCAAAGATTGAACGCATGTATTTTACGATAGCGGCCTACAATGCCGGGCCTACCCGTATCTCACGATTGCGAAAAAAAGCGGCCGGCAGCGGATACGATCCAAATCACTGGTTTGATAATGTTGAAATTTTAGTAGCCAAAGAGGTGGGCAGGGAACCGATTCGGTATGTCACCAATATTCTTAAGAATTATGTTGTGTACAGTATGATGGTGGAGAGGATTGAATTGAGGAGAAAAGCCCTGGATAAGATGGAGTGATTAACCCTATACGTTTAAAACAAAGGAATAGAATTATGTGGATAAAATTAAAAGCCTCATTAACGTCTTCACTAATCATTTTAATATTTATTCTTTTATTTAGCAGTTGTACCGGGAAATCCGAATCATTTACTTTTGTGTTTATGACCGATATTCACGTCCAGCCGGAAAAAAGAGCCGGGGAGGGATTTCGCAGCGCGATCGATAAAGTAAATTCGTTAAACCCGGCTTTTGTTATTACCGGTGGTGATTTGATTATGGATGCTCTCGGTCAAACACAGAGCCGCTCAGATTCTTTATATAATCTTTACCGGAATATAATAACACAATTTAAGATGCCTGTCTATAACACATTGGGCAATCATGAAGTATTTGGACTTTACGAAAAAAGCGGCATATCACCGGAGAATCCAGAATATGGAAAGCAAATGTTCAAAAACAGGCTTGGCGAAGGAAATACCTATTATTCTTTTAATCATAAAGGATGGCATTTTATTATTCTTGATGGTATTGGCTTTACACCGGAGCGCCGCTATTATGGCTATGTGGATTCCTTACAACTGGCGTGGTTAAAAAACGATTTAGCTAATGTGGATAAGAAAATACCGGTTGTGATTTCGACCCATATCCCGCTCTTCTCGATCTATGGACAAATGAAAAACGGACCGACATTCGCAATGGGGCAGGGCGGTGTAGTCACCAATGCCTTAGATGTGATTAAAAGCCTGGAAAATCATAATCTGAAATTAGTTTTGCAGGGACATCTTCATATTGTTGAAGAAATCCGTTACGGAGGTACAACCTACATTACCGGTGGAGCCGTTAGCGGCGCCTGGTGGAAAGGTGCCAGGGATGGTTTTCCGGAAGGATTTACGGTTGTAGAAGCAGATAAGGATGATTTTAGCTGGGAATACATGACTTATGGTTGGCAGGCAGAAAATTCGGAGAAGTAATTGGTGAGAGGGTGAGAAAAAAACGTCCTGATGGGAATAAAGATATGCAGTAAAGAAGCCAAAGAGTCTCACTACTGGCTGAAATATAGTTCTCCCCTTAAATGATTATGAGAAAGACAAAATCGCATTTATGATCGAATCTGAGGAGCTTCCGAAAATATTTGCAGCGATTATGCGAAAAGTAAATGTTTAGAATATATATAAAATATCTTTATATATTTAACAAATTTACTTAGATTCCAGAATTGTTTTCTGTCTTATCTATCTTTTCAGTTTATTTATAATAATTAGAGCAAAGGAGATCGTATGTTGAATTATTCAAGAAGTATGAATATCCTGCTTATATTAATTATCTGCCTGATGGCCGCTTCTCTGCAAGCCCAATTTATTATAAAACAAGTTGAGTATACTGTACCAATCAGTTATTCGCTTGTTCCGGAAGATGCTGAATTCGAAAGTGAAGAAGAAGAGGCACTATTCTTTATGACAATTCCGACTGAGAAATTAAGACAGGCCGCAATAGAAGAAGGGCTTGAAGTCAACACCGATGAATCAACAATATATGTCGATGGAGATAATTTCGCCGTCGAAGATAATTCGGAAATGGGTAAGATGACAGCCATTTTCAATGCAAAAGACGGTGTAATGTATATGGTTTTATGGGCTCAGAAACGGGTGATGGTCATGACAGCTGAAGATGTAAAAAAAATGGAAGAACAAGCCAATAAAGCTGTCGAAGAATCGATAAAATTAATGTCTCCCGAAATGCAGGCGCAGATAAGAACTGCGATGGAACAGGAGAAACAACAGAAACCCGGAGCAAAACTGGAAGCAAATCCTGTCGGCAAAAAAATGTCTATAAATGGGTTTGATTGTGAATTATACACAATTAAAAAAGAAGAAGGTAATATTACAGGTGTTTGGGCTACTCGTGATGATATGAAGATTACTGGTGCTGCTGAGAAAATTTCTGAGAAGATTTCAAAAATATTTAACATGGGTGAAGATGAGGAAACCGATGAATGGTCATTGGTTAGTGGCAAAATACCAGTGGAAGTACGAAAAATGGAGATTGATATGTCAATGGAACCAACTTTTAACATAACCTCTATCCTGAAAATTGAAAGAAAAACTCCCCCTGCCGATAAATTTTACGTTCCCGGTGAAAAGGAGGGATTTACACATGGCTCCTACTCTAACATGATGAAACAAATGATGCAAGGGCAATAGTAATTTAAATATACATTTTGCTTCTAATCACATCACCTAAAAATTCAATTAGGAAGATACACTTCGCAGGACGGATACACAATTTCAATGTAAGTTTTTTAGGATAGAAAAAACCAAGTCTATTAAAATTATTTAAACTTTTGAATGTAATTTTTAATGAACATTTTTATACGCGCTGTTATATACAATACATCTGATTCCCAAATTAATACTCGTATTTTCATAAAATGTAATCCTTTAAGTCCTGTTGTTTATAATTACTTTCTATTATAATTATCGTCATTAAAAATCAAATAATTAGAACATAATATTTCTCCATATAAGAGTGGATTGAATTCAAAGTTACTACAAAATGGGTATTTTTAGGTGTTTTTAGGTGAACATCCTACTTCAAGTAGTTACAGTGACACCCCAAAGAAAACCAGAACCACTTATTCATTCAAATTTGATGGTATTCAACCTAAACGGAAAGAACTTGAAGAATGAAGTGAAAGTAAAGTGCTTTATGAACGAGCTGATCAAAGAGTGGGTTAATAATAAAGTCCATGATCTGTTGGCTTTACTGAATTTATGTCTACCTGTGGCGGTTGAATTAAAATTACACAAAGAATTAGATTAGGAATACGAAGAAAAATCTTTTTAAATTACTTACTTATCAAGTTCCTAATAGTTTTTAAATCAAAGACAAAGAGAATCCTTTGGCAAATCATTTTCTTGGGCAAAGGGCATCTGCACTAATTTTATTTTTGCTTGGTCAGCAGGAAAATGATATACTTATAATAAACCGGCCAGAAGATGATTTAGATATTTAAACAATCTATGAGGAAGTTATAAGAACTCATTCCACTCGCTTATGTGTTCTCTGTTTTTTGGCAAGTTAAAACCAGAGACTATTAAATTATGGAAAATATCGTACAAACTTTGATTGAGCATACTACTCTTTGGGCACCGGAAGTAGGCGGCGTTATAGTAATTTTCCTCGTTTTCTTGATCCTTGCGAAGGTAATTAAGCGAATAATCACTAACAATGCAGAGCGACTGAAACTTGATAGAAATCTCATATTGCTACTCGCTCGTACAAGCAGTATTACGCTCATCATCAGAAAAGTAAATGTTTAGAATTTAGTATTTTGGATTTGTCACGCCGGTAGGCTGATTTCGGATTTTCCCGTTACGCGGGATGCGTCGAATTTAACCGCATGTGTGACAATAATATATCAATCTCTATTTTTAGTTCATAAATCTTCCCCCGGTGTCGATAATCAAAAGTTGTAATTAATGCATAAGCGATTGATTATTGCCATGAAAAAAGATGCAACAAGTTTAATTGATAGCAGCGCCAGGAACCGTATTAGATCTTTAAAAAAACATGTGACGATCCTGTTCACGGATATAGAAGAATCAACAAAGTACTGGGATAAATTCGGTGATGTCCAGGGACGGCTTATGGTTGACCGCCATAACCGGCTGCTTTTTCCGCTAGTCGGGAAATTCAAAGGTAGAATTATTAAGACAATTGGTGATTCCATTATGGCAGCCTTTGCCAAACCTGAATACGCGATGAAAGCAGCTGTTGCGATGCAACAAACCATGGCTATGGAACGGCAAGGTGATGATACTTTTAATATTTGCATTCGCATCGGAATTCATACCGGTGATGCGATTGTTGAAAAAGGAGATGTTTACGGTGATATTGTCAATGTTGCCGCTAGGGTGGAAAGTATAAGTAAGGCCAACGAAATCCTGGTATCTCAGGCTACCGTCGCATATATTGATGATCAATATGCTTTTATTTTTAAACGGAAAGGCTGGTTCGTTCCTAAAGGCAAAAATAAAAAATTTTATGTCCATACTTGTGACTGGAAAAATCATCCCTTGCTGATAGATGAAATTGTTAACACCGTATCTTTTCCGGTTTCCAGACGTCAAAAAATAGAATTAGGATTTTTTATAGTCACAACAATGGGGGTACTTTATTTTATATACCTTAATTATCTCCGCTACCTGGTTTCAGACTCTGAGCAAGTTGCTTTATTGTATTTAAACTTCAACAATATTCTGGAAAACTATCCTTATATAGTTGGATGTACAGCTATTATTATCATAATTTTTCTCCTTGTATTTATCCGGATACAAATGTTGCCAATAACCATTATGCGTATAATAAAAGGTGGTTTTGTTTTTTCAGTTGGTTTTATGATTATCTACTTGATAGCACATTATACACCAATTAATCAGGAAAGTAAATGGGATGAAGTACTTGATAGTTCATACCATCTATATGTAGAAGTGTTGGAAAATAATAGTAGTATTTTTGAAGAACCTTCACTTAACGGAACGAAATTACGGCAATTGCAGGCAGGACAATTATTGCTGCAAACCGATTATAAAAAGATAGGTAGTCTAGCCTGGAATAAAGTTTTGCTCGGAGCAGAGAAATATGGCTGGATAGTTCGTGTTTCGCCACCGGCAATGGGTGTTCCGGAAAAAAAAGTATCCCAGGCATATAAATTCCATTTTCGTTATAAAGATCTGTATGCATTTATCATGGGTTTTTTATGTTTCATTTTCGGTTTTTGGAAATATCGCATTCACCCCATTTAATATTTAACGATGCTACTCATATTATTTTTCCCCGGAGAGAACTTCGGCGATGTTGAAAGCATGGTCCGGCATTCGCCGGTAGGAATTCAGCAAATCCATATAGATCAGACTCATCGTGGGGCTGGTCTGTTCGGCTGCCAGGCGGTTTAAGTGGGCGCCACGGAAATTCTTAATTTTATACCGGATAGCTGTACTATCAGTCATGGCCTTGCTGAGTATATCATTATTCCGATCTCCGACCGCACGGTAAATAAAATCAAGATATTCGGCTAATGAGTCATGTAAACTACAAATTTCTCTATGCCCCTGCTCACTCAAATCCAGGCCATTGTTCTTCATGCGCAATAATATTTTTAAGGCATTAACAACATAATCGCTGATTGATTCATATTCATCGGCCAATCGCAGTTGTTTGCGGGCTTCTTCGGTTATGTGCTGGGGAACAGTACCGGTCATGAGCTTACTGATAAATTCAACCACTTCTTTCTGAATCAGATCCAGGACTTGCTCACGATGAAAAATATGCTTTTCGATCGATTCATTGTCATTCCTGTTTACCAGACAGGTTTTTAACCAGCCAAACATCTTTTGCACGCTCTTGCTCATTCTTAAAACTTCATCATGAGATTGCTGAATCGCAATAATCGGTGTTTCGATCATACGCACATCCAGATAGGTAAGATGGTGCTGTTCCTCGCTGCCTTTTCCGGGTACAAGAAAGAAAACAAATCGGCTCAGGGGACTGATAAACCATATAAACACAGAAACAATAAATATGTTAAATCCGGAATGGGCAAAAGCGATCCGGCTTGATATATCCATTGTTTCGGGAAGACTGAAATTGAGAAACTCCAGATAATAATAGAAAATGGGAATGAGCATTGTCGCTCCCAGAAAATAATTCCGATCTATTAATTATAAATACATTGAAAATGTCACACAAAATTTTGTTGACTTTG
>CAYULK010000097.1:0-10197 GCA_964445625.1 uncultured Calditrichota bacterium | reverse complement strand
GATGCCCCGCCTTGTAGGCGGGGAGTTTCACTAAAAAACTTAAAGGGAGAAAAATGAGTAGAGGATCAATATCATGCAAATACAACTTGAAGGTAAAGTGGCCATAGTTACCGGCAGCATCCAGGGCATTGGTCTGGAAATAGCCAAAACTCTGGCTAAATCAGGTGCTGCAGTTGTGATTAATAATAATATCGATCAGGTCAATTTAGATGCTGCCGCTGATGAAATACGGGCGGAGGGCGGCAAAGTTGAGGCGGTAATTGCTGATGTGACTAAAAAACATGAAGCACAAAAACTGGTTGCTGCAGCAAATAAGCTAGGAGATGGTGTGGATATTCTTGTAAATAATGCCGGTGGGTTGGTAAAAAGAGTGCCAATCGCTGATTTTGAAGATGATCATTTTCAAACAGTCATGGATGTTAATTTAAAAACCGCCTTTGTCGTTTCCAGTGTTGTGATGCCGGAAATGAAAAAGAAAAAAGCAGGCAAGGTGATCAATCTTTCCTCACAGGCAGCACATGATGGCGGTGGTGGTGGCGCCGCAGCTTATGCCGCATCCAAAGGCGGCATCTGGACATTTACCAAGTCCCTGGCCAAGGAACTGGCTCCGGAAGGCATTACCGTAAATTGTGTTTCACCGGGATTTATAGGAAACACAGCGTTTCACAACACTTTTACACCAAAAGAAGTGCATGAAAAAATCCCATCAATGGTGCCACTGGGCCGTGCGGGAAAACCATCGGATATCGCAAATGTTATTCTGTTCTTAGCTTCACCCCTATCCGATTATATGACCGGGCAGACCCTGGAAGTAAATGGTGGCCTGTACATGCCCTGATTTTAATTGGTTTATTTTTGACTATACCTATTAAGAATACAGGATAAGAAAATGAATAAAATTTTGCTTTCACTATTTTCACTTCTAATATTAATCGGAATGTGTACAGCAGATCACCCTTCTGTGTTTATAAATAAAGATGAAGCTCAGGATATTAAGAACGGGCTGGGTAAATATCCGCTCCTCGATTCCTCGTTTAATAAATCCAAATCCTATATTGATGGTATTCTCGATGTTGCACCTGATCTGCCGCCACCCGGAGAGGGCGGAGGCTACGCCCATGAAAAACATAAACAAAACTATCGTGATATGCAGCAAGCAGGCGTTTTATATTCGATAACCGGTGAAGAAAAGTATGCACTTTTTGTAAAAAATATGTTGATGAAATATGCCGATTTTTATCCCCAACTGGGCCCGCATCCTCTGGCGCATCATCAGGCACCCGGAAGATTATTTCACCAGATGCTCAATGAAACGGTATGGCTGGTAAATACCAGTCAGGCTTATGATTGTATTTATGACTATTTGTCGCAGACAGAGCGTGATAAAATAGAAAATAATATATTTAAAAAAATAATTACCTGGTTTACTGTTGACCATGCGAAAGAATTTAATCGTATCCATAACCACGGAACCTGGAGTGTCGCATCCATAGGAATGATTGGTATGGTAATGAATGATCAGGAACTGGTTGATATGGCATTGTACGGTACAAAAAAGGATGGTAAAGGTGGTTTTCTGAAACAATTGGATATGCTGTTTTCTCCGGATGGTTATTATATGGAGGGTCCGTATTATATCCGCTATGCGCTGCGACCATTTTTCCTGTTTGCCGATGCTATCGAACGTAATCGCCCGGATATCAAAATTTACGAATACCGCGATGGAATCCTGAAAAAAGCACTGTATTCGGCATTAATGACAACATTTCCGGATGGTATTTTTCCACCCATTAATGATGCATCCAAAACCATGGATATTACTGCTGCCGGTGCATTAATAGCGACTGATATCGGCTACCTTCGTTATGGCGGAGATATCAATCTTCTCGGTGTTAAGAATGTTCAGGGTGAGGTTCTTCTGAATGGCGCCGGCCTGAAAGTAGCCAAAGACTTTGCTGAGATGAAGAATGTCCCGGATTTTACCTGGCCCAGTGTGGAATTTACCGACGGAT
Source organism: uncultured Calditrichota bacterium (assembly GCA_964445625.1). Taxonomy (GTDB): domain Bacteria; phylum Calditrichota; class Calditrichia; order JAJRVZ01; family JAJRVZ01; genus CAVXXB01. The sequence continues at coordinate 8,185 of CAYULK010000097.1, read as the reverse complement.
TTGACGGAAAACAGGGTGGACTGGGCATACTGCGAACCGGAGAAGGAAAGAAGCAGACCATGTTGCTTATGAAGTATGGAGTTCATGGTGAGGGACATGGCCATTTTGATAAGTTACATTTTATCTTTTATCAGCAGGCACGCGAAATCATCAATGATTATGGATTCAGCCGCTGGATCAATATCGAAACAAAATTTGGTGGAAGATATCTTCCTGAAAACAAATCCTATGCCATGCAGACTATTGCTCATAATACAGTAGTCGTTGATATGACCACTCAAAACAATTATAAACGCAAAGCAGCAGATGCTACATTTGGACAACGCCATTTCTTTGATATCTCAAATCCTGATATTCAGGTAATGAGTGCCAGGGCAGATACATATTATCCCGGCGTTGAAATGCAACGTACTATGTTTCTGATTAATGATGAACGGCTTGAGTATCCCGTCGCTGTTGATGTATATCGTCTGGAGAGTAAAGACCGGCATACCTATGATTATCCGGTTCATTTTACCGGTCAGCTAATGATGACAAATTTTGAATATGAGACAAATGTAGCCATTCAAAAACAACTTGGTGAAAATTTTGGATATCAGCATATCTGGGATGAGGGCAAATCGGGTAAATTGCCGGGTACGACACAGGTTACCTGGATGGACGGACAAAGATATTACACGGTTTCCACATCCACTCCGGAAAACGGTCAGGTAATTTTCGGCCGGATTGGCGCCAATGATCCAGAATACAATCTGCGCTCAGAACCCATGTATCTCATTCGCTCCAAATCTAAAGATTGTGTTTTTGCATCGGTTATAGAGCCGCATGGTTATTTTAACGAAGCCCAGGAAAAATCTGTAAAAGCAAAACCTGTATTTCAAACTGTGCGGGTAATAGGTCATAATTCGACCGGAACGGTACTGGAAGTCATTGGTGAGAATGATATTAAGTGGCAGATCATGATTAATAACGAACCTGCTTCGCCTTCAGAAACAAAAAAAGTCAAATTTTCCGGGCAGGAATATACCTGGGATGGAAATTTTGAAGTGATAATGAAATAATCTAAAGCATTGATACAAATAATATACTGTGATTGAAGTTGATAGCGGAGGTTGTTGTATGAAAATCAAAGGGTTACGCTGGTGGATTATCTTACTTATTGCGCTCGGAACGGTGATAAACTATATCGATCGGTCGGCACTTGGTGTGATGTGGTGGGCCGAAGGAGATTGCATCGCCAAAGATCTGGGCTATACCACGCAGGATATTGCCAAGCAACAGTATGCGATCATCCTTAATATATTCATGGTTTTTTATGCAATTGGACAGTCGGTGATGGGAAGAGTTTTTGACCGGGTGGGTACACGAATCGGATTTGTGCTTTCCATTACGATATGGAGTATTGCCACTATGCTTCATGCTGCCGCACGTTCTGTGTTAAGCTTTAGTATATTTCGCGCTTTCCTTGCTGTCGGTGAAGCCGGCAACTGGCCGGGAGCCGTTAAATCTAACGCCGAATGGTTCCCGCAAAAAGAGAGAGCGGTTGCTCAAGGAATTTTTAATGCCGGCGCTTCCATTGGTTCTGTTATCTCACCCCCATTGATTGCCATCTTGTTTGTATTCGTTGGCTGGCAAGTTACCTTTTTTGTGCTTGGTGCACTTGGTTTGATTTGGATAATTCCATGGTTAGTGCTGAATAAAACCGGCCCTGAAAAACATCCGTGGATTACAGAAGAAGAAAAATCTTTGATACTTGAAGGTAAACCTGTAGAGACGGAACCTGCTGATAGTGATGAGGAGAAAATGAGTATCCCGCAAATATTGTCGCACAAGGAATCCTGGTCTGTCTTGATTTCCCGTTTCTTTCATGAACCTATCTGGTGGTTATTTGTTGGCTGGATGCCGATCTACCTGGCGGCAACTTATGGTTTCAACGTAAAATCTATTGGGGCTTTTGCCTGGGTACCGTATGTAGGGGCCGCATTTGGCAGTATTGCCGGTGGCTGGTATAGCGGAAAACTTCTATCCGGCGGAATGGCCGTTGGCAAAGCAAGGAAACAAACTATTTCCATTGGCTCCACACTGATGTTCCTTGGCCTGGTATCTACCATATTATTTGCCGATACACCGGAAAAATTTGTAGCAATCGTGGCGGTGGTACTCTTTGGATTTCAGTTTTCAATAGGTAATATCCAAACAATTCCCAGTGATATTTTTAAAGGTTCGTCCGTGGGCAGCCTGGCTGGATTGGGTGGTACCGTGGGTGTGTTCTCCGTAATAGTATTGAACTTTTTGATACCCGTTATAACCAAAACTTCATTTACACCGGCATTTGTTATAATCGCCTTATTCGTTCCGCTAGGTGTCATGGCCGTATTTTTCTTTGGCGGCAAATTATTACCGGTACAGGAGAGTGAGTAAAAATAAAAGAAATTTTAAATCACTGAGGACACTGAGTTTAAAACAAATAGAAATTAGAGATTAGAAATGAAATAAAAACTGCTGATCATCGGCAATACGTATTTAATTACGAATTCCCAATTACTAATTACAAGTATTTAACTCTGTGGCCTCCATGGATTATAAAAATGATGTTAATTATTTAGGAGAGTAAATGAGTCATATTAAAAAATCTCAAGTAGAAGTTGAAAATGTGGCCCCCGGAATGACACGGCAAATTATGGGTTACGATTCAGATATTATGCTGGTAAAAGTAGATTTTGAAAAAGGCGGAATAGGGGAACCTCATACCCATCGGCATCAGCAGGTTTCTTATGTTGTTTCAGGAAAGTTTGAAGTAACTATCGGTGGCAAATCTGAAGTATTAGAGTCCGGAGATGCCTTTGTTGTTCCCTCTGAGGCCCTGCATGGTGCGGTTTGCCTGGAATCTGGTACTTTAATAGATACGTTTTCTCCCGCACGAGAAGACTTTTTAGCGAATAAATAATATTAATGCCAATTGTCAACCTGACAGGATCTTCCCGGTTTTGTTTGCATAATTTTTAGCCTGGCTCTATAAGATTCTTACAGAATGACAGACAATATTAGATACTACAAATGTATTACAAAAAGAAGAAAGGAGGGTTTCGCAGATCATTAAGTTCGAATTGACACCTTTTAATAATCATCTATTTAATGGAGGCAATAATGAAGTCTAAGTTACTTTTAATACCAATTTTGGCAGTCATACTCATATTTATGTGTAGTGTGGTAACCGCACAAACTGTCCATCAGGTGGCAGCAGGAACAGATGTGTTAAAGCCGGCAATTGACGCTGCGGCTGCTGGAGATATTATCGAACTGACAACCAGCGGAGGGGCATATCTTTCAGCTGATCAGATAGTATTAACGAAAGATGTCACAATCCGTGCACATCAGGATCTTGAACAAAAACCGGTATTGAAATATGTTGGTACTTCAACCGGAGCTTATATGTTCAAGGTAGAACAATCACCGAAGGTAATGTTTAAAGCCATTGAATTTGATGGTGATGGCACCGCCGAAGGTGGGGCAGCTCTGGCTAAATATGCCCTGAGACTGGATAATGTAGATACCCTCGGCACTATGGATGTTCGTGTGATGGATTGTGTGCTGCATGATTTTACCGATAAAATAATTAAACCCTATGCGAATTGCGGAATCGATTCTCTGATTGTTCATAATTCGATCTTTTACAACGGTGCAAGAGAAGGCGTGACACTCTATTCCGGTTCCTCTGCTAATCCTGCCGTTCGTTTAAAATACGCAGAATTTGAAAATTGTACTTTCTATAATTTTGTGCGTGAAGGTATAAAAGCCGATACAAATCCGAATACGGTTATGCGCGTAAATCACTGTACATTTTATGATTGCGGCGGAACCGGAAAAGGTATGCTTTATGTTGATGATCTTTTAGATGTTGAAGTCAAAAACAGCATTTTTGTCACGAATGGATACGGCACTTACTTTGCCAGGTTTGAATCCGCAGCCAATATTTTTAAAAATATTGTATTTTATGATGTAGCGACTCATACTATTTCATCCGGAACGGTTACGGATACCCTTTTTGCCGATCCTGTATTTGCCGATGCTGCTAATGGTGACTTTACGCTGGATTTGGCGTCACCCGCTCTTGGTTATGGGGATGATGGAAATGCTGCCGGCGACATCAGATGGGATCCAACTGCTCTCTTACCCAAAGTATATAAAATAGAATCTGGTACTGATGTTATTAAACCAATTCTTGATGCTGCTGCGGCAGGTGATACATTAGAGTTAGTGAGTAGTGGTGGAAATTATTTGTCTGCCGATCAGATGGTAATCAATAAAGATATAGTAATCAGGGCTCGGGCCAATCTGGCACAAAAACCGATACTAAAATATATCGGCACTTCAACCGGCGCCTATATGTTTAAAGTTGTAGAATCTCCTAAAGTCAAATTTATCGGTCTTGAATTTGACGGCGATGGTACTGCCGAAGGTGGCGCAGCTCTGGCTAAATATGCAATGAGACTGGATAATGTAGATACCCTCGGCACTATGGATGTTCGTGTGATGGATTGTGTGCTGCATGATTTTACCGATAAAATAATTAAACCCTATGCGAATTGCGGAATCGATTCTCTGATTGTTCATAATTCGATCTTTTACAACGGTGCAAGAGAAGGCGTGACACTCTATTCCGGTTCCTCTGCTAATCCTGCCGTTCGTTTAAAATACGCAGAATTTGAAAATTGTACTTTCTATAATTTTGTGCGTGAAGGTATAAAAGCCGATACAAATCCGAATACGGTTATGCGCGTAAATCACTGTACATTTTATGATTGCGGCGGAACCGGAAAAGGTATGCTTTATGTTGATGATCTTTTAGATGTTGAAGTCAAAAACAGCATTTTTGTCACGAATGGATACGGCACTTACTTTGCCAGGTTTGAATCCGCAGCCAATATTTTTAAAAATATTGTATTTTATGATGTAGCGACTCATACTATTTCATCCGGAACGGTTACGGATACCCTTTTTGCCGATCCATTATTTGCTGATGTGGTAAACGGCGATTTTACGCTTGATGCATTTTCTCCAGCCAGAACGGCCGGCGAAGGCAATACACCTGCCGGCGATTTAAGATGGGCTATTGATCCGAACAAAAAGATTGTTTCGGTTGTTACCGAGGGAAATGGTATCGTTACACTTGATCCGCCCGGAGGAATTTATGATCCCGCAACAACAGTAACATTAACAGCTATTCCGGATCTGGGCTGGGAATTTGAAATGTGGTCAGGAATTATTGTCTTCCCGCCAGATAAAAATCCCGCAACAATAACTGTAAATGATAATATGACCGTTACGGCGAAGTTTAAGAATTTAAAACCGCAGGTTACGCTTACTATTGACTCGGTAGGACTTGGTCAGGTTTCAGTCGATCCGGTGCCTGGTGATGATGAAACATATGATCAGGGTTCAACTGTATCTCTGACAGCGACACCGGCTGCTAACTGGGAATTTGTAGAATGGCTTGGTGATATTACCGGTACAGATAATCCGGTAGATGTTGTCCTGGATTCAAATATGACTGTTATTGCATCTTTCAGAAGCACATTTACCCAATTTAGCCTGGATATCACAACGGCTGGCAAGGGAAGTGTAATGGCAAATCCTGAACCGGTAATAGATACTTATGATACTGCTACAGTTGTAATATTGACAGCAAACGCAGATCTGGGTTGGGAATTTGCCGGTTGGAGTGGTGATATGACCGGTATGCAAAATCCCGATACGGTTCAGATGGATTCCAATATTACGCTTACGGTAAATTTCTCCGAGATTACGGTTGTGGGTGGCGTTTTGGAAGTGGATACCACATGGGATCTGCGTGACGCAGTTGAATTTGCTAATAACAATAGTCAGGTCGATACAATTATGTTGACTACCAGCGGTGGCTTATATACTACAACGAGCACAGATAATATTAATGTAATGGAACCGCTTACTGTAATGGCAAAAGAAGGTCTGGAGGTGAAGCCGACCATCACAATAAGTGATCCGGAAAAAACAAATGATGACATCTTCCGCGTATTCAATGACTTTACATTAATCGGTGTTATTATGGATGGTGGACATCCACTGACACATGGTCCCAAATATGGTATTCGTTTACGCCATTACACGGCAGACTCGGTAAAAACCGGAACAAATGTCAAGGTAATGGGTGTTGATTTTTATGATTTCTTTGAGGACAAGAATCCCAAAGCTGATGGTCATCCCTTCAAGATTGACGTGTGGGTTAAAGCTGGTGACATACTTTTTGAAGATTGTTTCTTTAAGAGCACAGGGTATGAGGCCATTCGTATCTCTGACACGGAAAAATGGCCAACGGATGCTGCAGTCAAATCACTGACAGTTCGTAATTGCACATTTACAGATATTGATGCCGAATGTGTACGCTATTATTCCGATCTTGATGCCGGCACACCGGATGCCCCGGTTCTTATTGAGCATCTCACTATCAATAATTCAGCCACGAGGACTATGTACCTGAAAAATAGTGGCGGAGCAATTGTGCGTGATATCATCATATCGAACAGTCGTACCTCCGGACATGGACGTGATAATGATCTGATGGATGCACAGGGCAATACCGATGTGCCGAGTTTCGTCAGTCATATTGATACGTTCCGGGTAAAGCCGGTACCGATTAAGTCCACAGATGGTACTATTGACTCGACCACGATTTTCGGGTTCGATCCATTATACGAAGATCCTGTGAATTTTAATTATACACTGCTGGGTGGATCTGAGTTATATGGTATATCTTTCTCCGGCCTGGCGCTTGGTGATCTGAACTGGGCTGATTCAACACTTTCAGCTATCGATGAATTTGCAGAAGGTGCTGTTCCTCTGCGCTACAGCCTGGAACAGAACTATCCGAATCCGTTTAATCCATCAACAAAGATTAAATTTTCACTCAAAAAAGCCGGCAAGACCACTTTGAAAGTCTATGATGTACTTGGACGTGAAGTGGCAGTTCTGGTTAATGAAGAAATGACTCCTGGAACCCATGTAGTAGATTTTTATAATACGAAATTGGCGACCGGTCTGTATTTCTATCAGATAAAATCCGGTAATTTTATTGCTACAAAAAAGATGTTGATGATTAAATAAAAAATCGTTCTTCGTAATTCGTTACTCGTAATTTGTTTGTACTTACACGTTCCCGGGCAAATCCCGGGAACGTGTATATTGTTACTTTAAACCATAGATTCCTGTAAAACCCATAAATTGTCATCCAGGAGGAACCTTCCCGACTTGTTCAGTACAAAACACTCCGGGGAAAGATTCCTCTGGAATGAAATGCATAAATGAAACCCGTGGAAAACTGTATCATCCGCGTTCTATTGGTTTATTTACCTTAACAGTAAAAATTGGAATTCATGACAAAAAATACAATTTTAGAGACGATTGAAGAATCCGGTATCGTTGCAGTCATCCGATTGAGCGATGCAGCTAAATTACAGAAGATAATTTATGCCCTGGAAGAAGGCGGAATTAAGGCACTGGAAATCACTATGACGACTCCAAATGCCATCGGGATTATAAGAGATCTGTCGCAAAAACTTGATGGTGACTTTTTGATTGGTGCCGGGACGGTTTTAGATGCACTGACGGCAGAGGCAGTTATAAATGCCGGAGCTCAGTTTGTGGTAAGTCCTATTTTGGACGAATCTATCATATTGAAAACGCACGAATATGATAAAGTTTCAATTCCGGGTGCATTCTCTGCAACTGAAATATATAAGGCCTGGAGTTACGGTGCTGATGTTGTGAAAATTTTTCCGGCAACCGCGCTGGGACCGCGATTTTTTAAAGATATACATGGTCCGTTACCGGATATTAAGATGACACCTACCGGGGGTGTTTCTCTTGAAAATGCAGCCGAGTTTATAAAATCTGGCGCTTGCTGCCTGGGTGTAGGGACGGCTCTGCTGGATAAGAAAATGATTGCTGATAATGACTGGAAAGGCCTGGCTAAAAGGGCAGAGGATTTTGTTTCAGAGGTAAAAAAAGGCCGCGACCAGATCTGATTTATTCATAAACCACGAAGTTATTTTTATTGAATTTAAATAAAAGAAAATTAATATTAAATTTTGATCAGGATTTCCTTTATAAAATCTCTTTAATTTATTGTTATTATTAAACTTTCGTGATC
>CAYULK010000096.1:0-10256 GCA_964445625.1 uncultured Calditrichota bacterium | reverse complement strand
ATATCCCAGTACAGGTATTTGGAGTTTGAGACCGAAATTATTTCCGGATCTTTCATAAGCCGGGTCTGGATTTTAATTTGAAGATTTATATCGAAGGTAAAATTGACTTTTCTTTGGAGATATGGCAGAGGTAGCGGCTCCTGGTTGGGTCCAGGGCAGATAAAGGGTTCCAATGCATCCAGTGTAACCACCCAGGGTGAGATAGATGTAGCAAAACTCTTTGCCTGGAACGGACCCAGGGGCTGATACTCCCAGCGCTGGATATCACGGGCACTCCAGTCATTGACCAACACCATTCCAAAAATGTGTTCGCGTGCCTCAGAAATACTAACCGGAGACCCCAGTTTGGTTCCGGGGCCAACCAGAAAACCTAATTCCAGTTCAAAATCAAGAAAGTTAGTTGGTGAAAAGTGCGGGACAGGATTACTGCCAACCAGAATCTGACCGGTGGGCCGTATAATATCTGTACTACTTACCACAACTGAACTTGCCCGACCGTGATAGGCGATGGGTATCTGTTTCCAGTTCGGAAGGAGTGCATTCTCTTTACTCCTGAATATGGTGCCGACATTGATTGCGTGTTCACGTGACGAATAAAAATCGGTATAGTTGCCGATATCCACCGGCAACAAAAGCCGGGCTTCGGATTGCTTAATGATGGCCCTGGCTTTAATATTTTCCTTGTCACGTAGGGCAGGTTCATTGGTACGAAGAAGATTGCTGATTATCAATCTCACTGCAGACCACGAATCCCGCCCCTGGGCTAAAAATGTATTTAATGTCGGCTTATTAAAAATATATGAGGGGGATCCAAATACTTCCGCGAAAAAGCCGGCATCTTCCAGTACAGACAAATCCAAAATATACTCACCAATCGCAACACCTACCCTGGGTTTACTCAAAGCACCTGGCTGGAAAACCCCAAACGGTAAATTTATGATTGAAAAGTCAGAATTGTCAGCTATTTCAATAAATGAATTTAGATTTTTGTTTGTATTTGCAGACATACGAAATCCGAAGGAAAATTGTAAATAGTAACAAAACTAAATTTAAGCAGATTAGCGCAGCAAAACCATTTTGCCGGAAAAAGATTCATTTTTATTTGCTATACGCAAAAAATATATTCCTGATGACACCAAATACCCATTGTTGTTTCTGCCATCCCAGGATATGGAATGATATCCCCCGGGAAATGATATCTGTTTACTATATACAATCTGGCCAAGAATATTATAAATTTCCGTAGATACTAAATCATCTTCAGCTAACAAAATGTTAATAGTTGTTTTTGATCGAAATGGGTTTGGATAATTTGCAGATATTTGAAAACGGGTTGGGGACTCTTCCAGTATTGTCTTTAGAATTTGATTATCCGGATCAAAATCCAGCGAAACGGGTTTGAATGCTGTCTTAAATGTAAATTGTTGAAATTCAAGACTGTCCCGGACGGTAAAGGTTGCACTTGACTCAGATGACGAAAGTTTGATTTTTATCGGCATTTTGTAAGCGGGTAGATTCTTTTGAATGATGGCTAGCTTTGTCTCATATGGATTTTCTCCGTTGACATTCCACTGGACGATGTATGCTGGTCGCCCTTCACGGTATACCCATTGATCAAAATACCAGTCCAGATTCTCACCGCTGGTGGATTCACAGATATCCCTGAAGTTTTCTGTAGTTGCATTGCCAAAAGCTAAGTTTTTGTCTGAGGCATAGGCTTCAATCGCGGCAAAAAATAAAGAATCTCCCAGTACACCGCGTAACATGTGCAAAGTCCATGAACCTTTATCATATACCGTCCTGCCAAAAAGTGCACTCACGTTGAGCGAATCCTCAATCCATAATGGTCCCCGGAAATAATCAGACCATTGTAATTGCATATACCGGGCGTACCCTGACCGGCCATAAAGATTTTCATACCATAAGGCCTCTGCATATGAAGCGAATCCCTCATTTAACCAGATATGTGACCAATAGCGCATTGTGATGAGATCACCAAACCACTGATGAGCCAGTTCATGTGCATTGATATAATCATAATAATTATCACCTCTGATCAATCCGGCGCCGTAAGAAGTTATGGTTTGATGTTCCATAGCACCACCCCGGCCGAAGATGGCTATTCCGTATTTTTCTTCAACAAATGGATATTCACCAAACACACTGCTATAATAAGTCAACATGTCTATTGTCATACCTAGATCCTGCTTTGCTTGTTCCAAATGTTCCGGTAAAACATAGTACTGGATCTCCATAGAATCCGGATGATTAGGGTGATACCAGTCTGAGAAACGCGCGTAATCACTAATCGCCAGCGAGATGAGATAGGTACTGATTGGGTATTTTGTATGCCAGTGATACTTTGTTCTATTTGTTTCCGGGTATGTTATTTGTTCGAGAAGTCCGTTACTGGCTACATACAGATCTACGGGAACTGTGACTTCAATTCTGACCGAGTCTGCCTTATCTGCCGGATCGTCCTTGCAGGGCCACCATGCAGGTGAGCCGTAAGGTTCACTCAATGTCCAGATCAATGGATCCTGAGAAGGTCCATGAGTTCCCCAGGCAAAAGAACGGGTGGAGCTGTTTTCCGGATTTCCATGATAATATATGGTTATTGAAAATGTGTCTTCCCGGGCCAGATTTACCGGTAATAAAACATCAATAATATTATTCTCATGCTGATATGAAATCGTATCACCCCGAAAGGACACAGAGTTAACTAGCATATTGTTTTCGAGGTTGATCAGGATCTGCTCCAGGCCGTCAACCTGGCTCCTGGCAAATATTTTTACTAATCCGGCAATATTTCTTTTGTCGGGTTCAATCAACAGATCAAGCTTATACCCCGTCACATCAAAGGAAGATTGACTGTTAACGGATTGACGTTGGAAAAAAGATTGGTGTGATCTGTATAAATCAGATTTAAAAAGATTTTGGCGATTAATTTCCGGTAACAAAAATTCCTGACTAATCGCCAGACTACAGATAGCCAATATAAGCAGAAGCGATTGAATAATAAAAAATTTCATATAAAAATTTAAAAAATGTCCTGCGATAAAGAAACTTTACTTTATTCGATTTTTAAATAAGATACGAATTATTACCAATTCGGGAATATTAAATGTATACAATTTCGATTCAATATTCTTATATATATACCAATAGTTATTAATAAAGTTCTAATATTGAGATTTAATTTTTTTATTTAACCTGAATAATTTATTCCGTAGCAATAGGCGGTTGGCAATAATCTATGGCCTATTGCTTATCGCCTATCGCCGATCGTTCACGTAGTTCCCAATAACTAATTAGTTCTTATTTATCACTTGCGCTGTTTTTAGAGTGCATATATTTTAAGTCAGGTAGAAATAGGTCGAAATTATAGATATATTGAGGGTGATTTTTCTGTAAAAATAGCTAAAATTAATCAGGAGTTGTGATGGAGTTGGTATACATGCAAAAATGTCCAATTGATGGTTGGCAATTTGAAGGTAAATAATTTGCCGGAAAGTCTTGAAGAAAAATATCAGTTAATATTTGAAAAAGTAAAATCACTCGAGGAGGAAAATAATTTTCTTGCCGAAAGAGCTGATGAATCACTGCTTTTGCGAAAAATCGCCGAGGCGGTAAGTGCAGCGGATACGGAGGAAATACTTCTTGATAATGTACTTGAAAAAATTTCAATTATTAAAAAGATATCTTTTTGTGGATGCTATGAAATATCAAATGGCGGCTTGAAACATATTGACCATTATGTAAACTTTGCAGACAGTCCGGCTAAGGATTTATCGATTAAATTAAGCACTGATGTTATTGTTGAATTGCAAAATGGCCCATACCTACTTGTAAATCTTCCTGATAAAACGGCAGTTAAATTTAAAAAATTACCTAAAAGATTTAAACCCTTTGCAGTTGTTTTTATTCCGTTCTCAACCCGAACTCATCCCACCGGCTTATTTGTATTTATTGATGATGACAGATCGGAGTCAAAGCTTTCCTCGATGATAATAATTCTACAGAATATAATACAAATGATTGAAGATCGTCTGGATAAAATATCTTTGCTGGATGAGTTGACTACGATTAATACGGCGCTGGAAAATAGAATTGAAAAAAGAACCCGGGAACTCCGGATTAAAAATCAAAAGCTCCAAAATGAAATTTTAGAACGAAAAAAAGTATTAACAGCGCTGAGTGAGAGTGAAGAAAAATACCGATTGCTTTTCAACGCGGAGCATGAAGCAAATGTTATTATAGATTTTAAAACAAAAAAGATTGTTGATGTGAACACTGCTGCAATAAAACTGTATGGTTACTCAAAAAAAGAATTTCTTACAATGAGTGCACTTGATCTTTCTGCCGATCCGGAAAAATCTGCAAAACACATCAAAGACATGGGGAAGTTTAAAAAACACAGCATTTCATTTCTGCATAATAAACACCGTAAAAAAGATGGTACTGTATTTCCGGTTGAGGTAAGTGCCGGTAATTTTGAGTATCGTGATCAGAATATGATTTATGCAGTGTTTCGTGATATCAGCGAGCGTGTCAAGGCTGAAGATACCTTACGTAAAAGCGAACAAAAATTTAAACAGCTGGTTTCGGATCTGCCGGATGCAATTTTTCTTACCAGAATTTCCGATAAAAATCCAGGTGAAATTATTGATGTAAATCAGGCGGCAATTGAACAGACGGGTTATTCACGAGATGAATTAATTGGTATGAATATGGTCAATGATCTGGTTGCCGGGAGCGATGATGACCTGGTAGTCAGATCCAGAGAAGCAGATTTAAAAAAGGGTGGAACAATTCAATTTACGGAAACCAAACGCAGAAAGGATGGTACAGAGTATATTACTGAGGTAATTATCACTACGGTAAATTTGATAGATCAGTCAGTGGCATTATCGGTAAACCGGGATGTAACCCAACAAAAAGAAACAGAAGATCAATTGCGCAAATTATACCAATCTGTAGAGCAGAGTCAGGTTTCAGTTGTTATTACGGATGTTGAAGGAAATATTGAATATGTGAATCCAAAATTTACACAGGTAACAGGTTACACCTATCACGAAGTCCGGGGTGAAAATCCACGCATTTTAAAATCCGGATTTAGATCTAAAGAAGAATACAAGGAGTTGTGGGATACAATAACCGCCGGGCATGAGTGGCAGGGTGAATTTCAGAATAAGAGGAAAAATGGTGAATTATACTGGGAACATGCTTCCATCTCACCAATTAAATCCGAATCAGGTGAAATAACTCATTTTTTAGCGGTTAAAGAAGATATAACAGAACGCAAGCGTTTACAGCAACAATTGATCCAGGCACAGAAAATGGAGTCCATCGGGAATCTGGCCGGAGGCATTGCTCATGATTTTAATAATCTGTTAACTGTGATTAATGGACATGCCGAAATCTCGTTGATAAAACTGGAAAAGGAACATCCGGCGCATCGTGATATGATCTCTATTTTGCATGCCGGAAAACGGGCCGAGAATCTGACCCGCCAATTGCTGGCGTTTAGCAGGAAACAAATTTATGAAAGCAAAATCATCAATCTGAATAAAGTGATTACTGGTCTGGATAAATTGCTTCGCAGGTTGATTGGTGAAAACATTAAGATCAAGACAAAACTGGAAAATAATTTGCCGCTAATAAAAGCAGATCCCGGACAAATTGAACAGATTCTAATGAATCTGATAGTAAATGCACGTGATGCCATAAATGAACTTGGCGATACTGAGGATCAAAAAATTATCAGCATTGAAACCGGGAGTGAAATAATAGTTGAAAATATGCTGAAAAAATATCCGGCAATGAACACCGGTGAAAAGATATTTATCTCAATTCACGATACCGGGATCGGTATCCCGACAGATTTAAAAGACAAAATATTTGAACCATTTTTTACTACGAAAGAAAAGGGAAAGGGCACCGGTCTGGGATTAAGTACTGTATATGGTATTGTAAAACAAAATCAGGGCTTTATATATGTCGATTCAGAAGAGAAGGCCGGGACAACGTTTAAAATATATTGGCCGGTCTCGAAGCAGAAAATGAATCAAGAAATTAAAAAAATTATGGATAAAAAAAGTCTGGAAGGATATGAGAGTATATTATTTGTCGAAGATGATGAGGCTGTAAGGGATCTCATTTGTGGTGCATTGCGCGAACTGGGTTATCATGTTCTCGATGCAGGTAATGGTAAGGAAGCATTGGAAATATTTGAAAAAAATAATCAACAAATTGACCTGCTTGTAACGGATATGATAATGCCGGAGATGAATGGTAAAGAACTGGTCACTAAAATTCAGGAATTGAATCAGGATTTTAGTGTAATTTATACTTCAGGGTATACTGATGATCATATTGTTACTGAAGGCGAATTGAAAGAGGGTTTGAATTTTGTCGCGAAACCCTATTCAATAAGCGATATTGCCGGAAAAATAAGAGCAATTCTAGATACTTCACCTGCCTGATCCAATCCAATCAAAGAAACTTGCTTGCATAAAAGATCTATTTTAGGTATAATTACTTGCTTAAATCGATTATTTAAAGGGGACATGATGGAGAGAGACATGAAATCCAAAAGAATGGCAATTATGGTTGCCGGCGGTCCGGCGCCCGGTATAAATAGTGTAATCGGTGCGGCAACCATTCGTGGTGTCTTATCCGGTGCAGAAGTAATTGGAATCAAAGATGGTTTTAGATGGATAATGCGTGGCAATATTGATAATACCATACCTTTAACTATCGATAAAGTCAGCCGCATTCACTTTAGAGGTGGTTCTTTTATCGGTATTGCCCGGGATAATCCCACCAAAGATAAAAAAAATCTTGAGAATACAGTCACTTCTTTACTCCGCCTGAATGTTGACAAACTGATTACTATAGGTGGTGATGATACGGCCTATTCTGCATATCGGGTACAGGAGGTTGCGGAAGGGCGGATCAGTGTTGTTCATGTTCCAAAAACTATTGACAACGATCTCGATTTACCCCATGGTATCTGTACTTTTGGTTTTCAAACTGCCCGGCATATCGGTGTAGATATTCTCAAAAATATCATGGTTGATGCGAAAACAACGACCCGCTGGTATTTTGTAATCACAATGGGACGCAAGGCCGGCCATCTTGCTCTGGGTATTGGTAAGGCAGCAGGTGCGACACTTACTCTGATACCGGAAGAATTCCAGGAAAAAAAGGTCAGACTTAAAAAGATGGTGGATATTCTGGTCGGCGCCATTATCAAACGGATCAGTTACGAACGCCCGGATGGTGTGGCAATTATTGCCGAAGGATTAGTGGAACGTCTTGACGAACAGGATATGAAACAACTGTTTGAAGTAGAGCGTGATGAACATGACAATATTCGAATTGCAGAAATTAATTTTGGTGAAATATTAAAGTATAAAGTCCAGCAACGTCTCAAGGAATTCGGCCTGAAAATGACGATTATTGCAAAAAACATAGGTTATGAATTACGATGTGCTGATCCGATACCTTTTGATATGGAATATTGCCGCGATTTAGGATTTATGGCAGCAAAATTTCTTATGGATGGTGGCAATGGTGCACTCGTTTCGATTCAGGATGGCAGATTTGTACCCATGTATTTCAAGAAGATTCTTGATCCAAAAACCAAACGTATGAAAGTTCGTATGGTGGATATTAACTCGGAATCTTATTATACGGCAAGTCGATATATGATCCGGTTGCGTAAAGAGGATTTTAATGACCCGCATGAATTGGCAAGATATGCAGCAACCGCAAATATATCATTGGATGAATTTAGAAAGCAGTTTTATTATATCGTTGAATCACAGGATGAAGCAGGAGATACGAAGAACGGAGAGGTGTTGCAGAAAGCACAGACCGAAGAGGAGAATTTAAAAAAAGTAGCAAATTCAAAATAATTAATAGCAAATACCACTGAGGTTACAACTTATTCAAGTTAGAAAGAATACAGGAAAAATTGAACAAATTGCAGCGATTATTCTTGCAGCCGGTGATTCAACACGTATGGGGCAGCCAAAAGCCCTGCTAACTTATCAGGGACAAACTTTTATTGATTCGATTATCCGAAAAGTGAAACTGGCCGGCATTGAGAATATATTTGTTGTTACGGGCAGGCATGGAACACAGATTCGCAATAAAATAAATTATCATGATTCATGGAATTATCTGAATAATCCGGATCCTGATCGTGGTCAGCTATCATCAATTCAAATTGGGCTTGTTCATATGCCCCATGATGTCATGGGGATGTTGCTGGTATTGGTTGATCATCCATTGGTGATATTATCAACCTATCAGGCAATAATCAGCAAGGCAAATCAATATCCGGACAGTATAATCATACCAACTTTTAATGGGAAAAACGGACATCCGGTATATTTTGGCCGGAAATATTTTCCGGAACTTTTACAGGCGCCTTTGGACAAGGGTGCCCGGACTGTTGTTCATAAATATAATGAACAGATAATAAAAATATGTGTTGAGGATAAAGGTATCCTACACGATATTGATCTGCCGGAAGACTATCAAAATCTTGTCGAGGTAAAAATCCCGTCTGAAAAGAAATAATATTTTTAAGATTAAAAATTTCCAGGAAAGATCGCGATGCGTTCCCAGGTGCAACCTGGGAACGAGGATAGTAAATACAGGAAAGATTAATGGATAGTATATATAAAATACTTGCGTCTATTCAGGATAAAAAAACTCCGGCAGCTCTCATATCAGTTATTGGTACTAAAGGATCAACACCACGTGCGGTGGGAGCGAAAATGATTGTATTGTCCGATGGTACCGTTCACGGATCTATTGGTGGATCGGCTGTGGAAGCTCTGATCATTCAGGAAGCAATGGAGTGTATTTCCAGTGGTTCATATAAAAAAGTGATGCATGATCTGAACGATCTTGAGAAACATGATACCGGTATGATATGTGGAGGGAAGATGGAGTTTTTTATCGAGCCGATAAATCTGACACCTGAGCTATTTATCTTTGGCGGTGGACATTGCGGATATCCCCTGGCCAGGATTGCTCACCAGGTTGGATTTCAGTATACGATTATTGAAGATCGTAACGAGTATGCGAAAGAAGATCGTTTCCCGGATGCAAAAGAAATAATGATAGGAGATGTTGAGCAAATTGCGAAAGATCTGGATACTTCTGAACGGGATTTTATAGCTATTGTCACGAGAAATCATGAAATGGATTATCATACTCTTCGCCAGGTAATTAAAAAACCTGCCAGATATATCGGGTTAATCGGCAGTAAATCCAAGAAATCTCAGATATTTAAAAAGTTGAAAAAGGATGGATTTACGCAACAGGATACAAATCGGATTCACGCACCTATCGGGTTGGATATTGGGGCAGAAACCCCGGAGGAAATAGCAATTAGTATACTTGCTGAAATGATTTTGGTCAAAAACCGATCTGTAGACAAAAAGTGAAAAAGTCTGATTAATTCATCCCACTTCGTAGGAGAGTTTTTGAGACTTGGTAGCTATGCTATTATAGCAAAGTTTTACAAAATGGATATGCTCAATTAACGCAAAGATTTTTCTCGCAGAGGCGCAGAGCCACGGAGAAATGATTATTTTTGATTGCAGCAGAAGGCTACGCTGTGAATTATTCAAGATACTAATATATTTTTATTTAATATATAAAGGGATATAATGGAAAGGCCAATTTCACAGGAATACCCGGTTTACTTTAAGAGATATATTTCTCTTGTCCCGGATGGTGATATAATTGATGTTCTTTGTAATTTACAGCAGGATACCTTACAAATTTTAAGCCGGCTTAGTGAAGAAGTGGGTGCCTACCGTTACGAAAAGGATAAATGGTCAATAAAGGAAGTACTGGGTCATATCATTGATACTGAACGGGTTTTTGCCTATCGTGCTCTGTGTTTTGCCCGGGATATAAGTATTCACCAACCGGCATATGACCAGGATGTTTATGTTGAAAATGCCAATTATCATGAGCGTTCGTTAATGGAAATTGCAGAAGAATATAAGGTGGTTAGAGATAATTCCATCGCTTTTTTCAGAACTCTAAACGAAGAAATAACTCATAATATAGGATCAGCCAGTGACTACAAGATGTCTTTAAGGACTATACCCTTTATTATAGCCGGACACGAGATTCATCATCTCCGGGTCATAGAACAAAGGTATGTTAAAAAAAAGGTAATAGTTCAGCCCACCAAATACACGAACGGCCACTAAAAATATATA
>CAYULK010000095.1:0-10358 GCA_964445625.1 uncultured Calditrichota bacterium | reverse complement strand
AGTAAAATTTTTGCTAATCTCCCAGGCGATCCGTTGGAAATAACAAAGTTTTTGGATATAATAGCATAAATTTGATTCAAAGCCATAGGATGGTCTTTCTGTCTCCCCCGGCCCTCAGGGCCGGGGGAGACAGAACCCTCTGTTTTAATTGATTTTAACTCATTGACGGATATTATTCATGAATGATCCAGGTTAGTATGGAATTGGAACTTTTTGCCACATTTTTAATCGGATTTTTCGGCGGTTTTGGCCATTGTATCGGTATGTGCGGCGGTTTTGTGATGACCTACACATTAAAAATTCAGGAAAATGACGCAATCGCCAAACCCTCTCGATGGCAAACACTTTACCCGCATTTGTTATATAACAGCGGTCGTGTTTTGACTTATGTTATTCTGGGAGAAATATTCGGATTCCTTGGTAGTTCGCTTGGTGTTATATTCGCTTTGCGTGATATTCAGGGTGTACTGCAACTATTTGCCGGATTCATTATGGTGCTGATGGGTTTTGAGCTGGCCGGCTGGTTTCCCGCCTCCGGGCCGGATACATTTCCCGGTATCTCAGGTTTTAAACGACTGGTTCAGTCAATGTTTAACCGCGTTAACCGTAGAAATATTTTTGTTCTGGGTCTGGTCCTGGGTCTTATTCCCTGTGGACTCGTATATGCCGCAGGTGCAAAGGCAGCAGCAACTCAGAGCATATTGGGTGGTATGACCACTATGTTTGTTTTCGGGATGGGTACATTTCCGGCCATGGTAATCACCGGTCTGACAGTAGATCTCATTTCGGCTAAACTGCGACACCGCTTGTATCGTCTGGCGGCCATAATGGTAATTGTTCTCGGCATCCTGACGATTCTGCGCGGAATTGATGCCATGGGCTGGTTAAAATTTTACTGGTTATTTTAAATGAAGTCTGGTATGCAAATAAAAAGTAAAATAGAGGATGTGGATAAATCCAGGGGATATACCTGTTACCATTGTGGTGATGATTGTCCCGATTCTAATGTCAGAATTGAGGAAAAAGTTTTTTGCTGCAATGGCTGCAAACTGGTATATGAATTGCTGTCTGAAAAAGATCTCTGTACTTATTATTCACTGGCAAAAGGCCCCGGTATCTCTCCCGGGGAAGCCGGTCTGAATACGAAATATGGTTATCTTGATGATCCTGGTGTAGTAAAGCAATTAATCAGTTTTACTGACGGTACCAGAAACCGGGTTACTTTTACAACACCCGATATGCATTGCAGTTCCTGTATCTGGTTACTTGAAAATCTGTATCGCGTAAAAGATGGTATCATCGATTCCAGAGTAAATTTCCTGCGCAAAGAAGTAGTCGTCAATTATGACTCCTCAAAGGCATCATTGCGAGAAATTGTCGAGCTGCTCACAACCATTGGCTATGAGCCCGAAATAAATCTCGCATCGTTAAATCAAGAAGTACATAGCGAAACAAATAAACAGCTGTATATTAAAATTGGTGTTGCCGGATTTGCTTTTGGTAACATCATGCTGCTCAGCTTTCCGGAATATCTGTCAGGCAATGAGACCATGGATCCGACTTTTACATTTTTTTTCGGAATCCTGAATATTGCCCTGGCACTACCCGTCTTTTTTTACAGCAGCATCGATTATTTCAAATCAGCCTGGCAGGGACTACGCCAAAAGCACATAAATATGGATGTACCGATATCACTGGGTATTCTGGCTTTATTCCTGCGCAGCTTTGTTGAAATTGTTACACAATCCGGCCCGGGATTTTTCGACTCATTTACCGGTCTTGTATTTCTGTTGCTGATCGGGAAGCTATTTCAAAAGAAGACTTATGATTCGCTTTCATTTGACCGCGACTACCGCTCATATTTTCCCGTCTCAGTATTACGCAAAACGAACACCGGCGAAGAGACCGTTCTGATTAATAAAATTACTGCCCGCGACCGGATTCTTGTGCGCAATAGTGAATTAATACCGGCTGATGCTGTTCTGATAAAAGGGAATGGATATATTGACTATAGTTTTGTTACCGGTGAGTCAGAGCCGGTTTTAAAAGTATCCGGAGAAATCATTTATGCCGGAGGCCGGCAAACAGGAGGAATGATTGAACTCGAAGTAGTAAAAGACGTATCACAAAGTTATCTGACGCAGCTGTGGAATAATAAGGAATTCAAAAAATCCAGTGGTTATGGCATCACCTCACTTGCCAATCAGGTGAGCAAATATTTTACTGGAATTGTTTTATCGGTAGCTGTTTTGGCAGCCGTTTACTGGGTACGTACAGATATTTTCCTGGCGGTAAATGCATTTACTTCTGTTTTAATAATCGCCTGTCCCTGTGCTCTGGCCTTATCTACGCCCTTTACCTTAGGTAATACCCTCAGAATATTTGGAAAGAATGCTTTTTACCTTAAAAACACACTTGTAATAGAAGCATTAGCAAAAATCCAGTATATTATTTTTGATAAAACCGGAACATTAACAAAATCGCGATCTGCCGAAATTGAGTTCCTCACGACTGATGACTCCCGGGAAATTTTAACCGAAACGGAGCAGGTACAAATAAAATCGCTGGTTACGCAATCCACTCATCCACTGAGTCAGCATTTAGTTTCATATCTCGATTTAGTGAAAACAATAAGTGTCAGTAACTTTCAGGAATATCCTGGTCTTGGAATTGAAGGAATCGTTCAGAATAATCATATCCGGATAGGATCCTCAAACTTCATCAAATCTGATTTAGATAAAGATACCACACCCCTGGCCAGCCTGGTTTATATCCAAATAAATGGGATGAACCGCGGGTATTTTAAAATCTCAAATAAATACCGCCCCGGATTAAAGCAAGTCCTGGGAAAATTGGGTACAAAATATGAAATAGCATTGCTTACAGGTGACAATCAGAGTGAGAAAATAAATCTGCAAAAATATTTCAAATCCGGCTTAAATTTATGGTTTAATCAATCTCCTTTTGATAAACTCAATTATGTAAAGAAAATTCGTGCAAATAACAAGAAAGTGCTCATGATTGGTGATGGTTTAAATGATGCCGGCGCACTCAACTACAGTGATGTTGGCATTACAATTTCAGAGGATGTGAATACATTTTCTCCGGCATCCGATGGTATTCTCAACGCCGATACATTTATCATGTTGCCTGATTTTATAAATTTTGCTAAAATTAGCATGAATATAATACGAATTAGTTTTATAATATCATTTTTATATAATATTATTGGCTTATCTATTGCTGTGCAGGGAACATTGTCACCACTATTTGCAGCGATTCTCATGCCAATCAGTTCGGTTTCTGTTATTGCTTTTACAACCGGCATGACCGCGCTGATCGCAAAAAAAGCCGGATTTAGTCTTAGAAATACGGGGCAGTGAGTTTATATGAGTGTGATGTTTATACTTGTACTGGTCAGTTTATTTGTTGCAGTTGGTTTTCTGGCTGCATTTCTCTGGGCCGTCCGTAGCGGTCAATATGATGACAGATATACACCATCTGTCCGTATACTGATGGACGATATTTTGAGTAAAAATAATAAGGAAGAAAAAAAGAATTAAGGGAGAGTTAGTCTATGGCAGTTGAGACATTTAGTTATGATAACAAAATAGTCAAAAATTTCGCCCTGGCGACAATGATCTGGGGTGGAGTCGGTATGCTGGTTGGCGTAATAATTGCTTTCCAGATATTTCTGCCTTCACTTAATTTGGGTATTTCCTATACTACTTTTGGACGGCTGCGCCCCCTTCATACAAATGCGGTCATTTTTGCATTTGTCGGAAATGGAATATTTTTTGGAATTTACTATTCGTTGCAACGGCTGTGTAAAGCAAGAATGTTTAGTGATTTACTTAGTAAAATTCATTTTTGGGGCTGGCAGCTTATCATCGTTCTTGCGGCTATTACATTACCATTAGGTAAAACCGTTAGTAAAGAATATGCCGAATTAGAATGGCCGATAGATCTTTTGATTGCTGTTATCTGGCTTATTTTCGGTACAAATATGATGGGCACTATTCTCAAGCGACGTGAAAAGCATATGTATGTGGCCATCTGGTTTTATATTGCCACCTTTTTTACTATTACCGTGTTGCATGTTTTTAATTCCATTGAAATTCCTGTCAGTTTTCTTAAAAGCTATCCCGTATATGCAGGAGTGCAGGATGCACTGGTACAATGGTGGTATGGTCACAACGCCGTCGCATTCTTTCTTACCACCCCTTACCTGGGATTGATGTATTATTTTCTCCCTAAAGCAGCAGACCGGCCTGTTTACTCGTACCGGCTCTCGATTGTTCATTTCTGGTCATTAATTTTCATTTATATTTGGGCCGGACCGCATCACCTTCTTTATACTTCGCTTCCCGACTGGGCGCAATCATTGGGAACCGTATTTTCAATCATGTTGATCGCACCCAGCTGGGGAGGAATGCTTAATGGTTTACTCACTCTGCGTGGCGCCTGGGATCGCGTACGCGAAGATCCCGTTCTTAAATTCATGGTTGTTGCAGTAACGGCGTATGGCATGGCAACTTTTGAAGGGCCAATGCTCGCAATTAAAAGTGTGAACGCATTATCTCATTATACCGACTGGACCATTGCACATGTACACATTGCTGTACTTGGCTGGAATGGTTTGCTGACATTCGGCATCCTTTACTGGCTTATACCCCGCCTTTTCAGAACGAAACTATATTCCAAAAAACTGGCAAATTTACATTTTTGGATTGCAACCCTTGGAATACTTTTTTATGCCATTCCCCTGTACTGGGCCGGTATTGCCCAGGGTTTGATGTGGAAAGAATTTACCAGCGAAGGATATCTGCAGTATCCACTGTTTTTAGAGACTGTTATTCAGATTGTACCAATGTATGTTATCCGTGCGATCGGCGGTACAATATACTTTACCGGTATATTTTTCATGTTTTATAATTTATTTAAAACCATGAAAAGTGGATCTTTTGAAGAAAATGAGCAAGCACAGGCCCCTGCTCTGTTTGTCGATCCGCAAACCAAAGAAAAAATGAGCCATCGCCGGCTGGAAAGCCGCCCGGTTCAGTTTACCATATTATCTGTCGTCGCTGTACTTATTGGCGGAATTATTGAAATTGTCCCGACTTTTCTCATAAAATCAAACATCCCGACCATCACCAGTGTGAAACCGTACACACCGCTGGAGCTGGAAGGACGCGACATATATGTCCGCGAGGGTTGCCATGTTTGTCATTCTCAAATGATAAGACCCTTCCGTTCGGAAACAGAAAGATATGGAGAGTACTCCAAAGCGGGAGAATTTGTATATGATCATCCATTTCAATGGGGATCAAAAAGAACCGGGCCGGATTTACACCGTATAGGAGGGAAATATCCGGATGCATGGCACTATAATCATATGTTCGAACCGCAGTCAATGTCACCCGGATCTCTTATGCCTCCTTACCCCTGGTTAATTGAAGATGAACTTGATGTTTCCAGTCTGGAGAAAAAAATTCGTGTCATGCAAACTCTGGGTGTGCCATATCCGCCGGATTATGACAAACAGGCCTTTGCCGATTTCGAAAGACAGGCTGTTGAATTCGCCGAGAGACTTAAAGAATCTGGTATTCTTGTTGAATCAGATCGTGAGATAATTGCTATCATCGCATATCTGCAACGTCTGGGAACAGATATAAAGGGAAATACAAACTAACAGTTGAGCGGATGTAGTCCATCTCAAAGATGGACTACATCCATAACAATTACCAAAAAAGAGAAATTATGTTTAAACAATTGGTAGAACAGCTCCCGGGTTCTGAAATATTTGCCATAATATCATTGCTGTTATTTTTTGGCTTTTTTATTACCATAATTATTATGGCCGGGAAGAAGGATAAAAACTATCTGAGAAGAATGGAGCGATTACCGCTCGATTCATCACCTGGTATTGGAGAAAAATCTGATGGCTAAACATTCTGAAAAAGATGTTTTAACGGATCATGAGTATGATGGTATCAGAGAATTAGATAATCGTCTACCCCCCTGGTGGTTATACCTGTTTTATATAACGATTATCTGGTCTGTTGTTTACATGATCCATTTCCATGTTATTGGGACCGGTGATTCATCATATGAAGAATATATGATTGAGCTTGATCCTGAGTGGAAACCGCCGCTCACAGAATCCGCTTTTTCTTTCGGATATCACTCACCATTCGCCGCCGGAGACAATATCACACCGAGAAAACGTGTCGAAGCTGCTCTCATTGCCGCTGCTGAAGCGGAATTGACCCCATCAGCGGGAATCACACAGGTTTCTGATAGGAATTTTGACGATCTGATTATTACTGCTATGGAGGCAGCCACACCCGACAACCTGGAAAAGTTAAAAACGGGCTTTCCTGAACTTTATCAAAAATTTGAAACAAGCAATGCCGACCAGGTTGATGTTGAAACAACTCCGGCAGAGCCGGCGAAAGAAATCGAAGTCTTAACCGATGAGGCCGGTCTGGCATCCGGAAAAAACATTTTTCTCATAAATTGTGTCGCCTGCCATGGTCAGTCCGGTGAGGGAGGAATCGGCCCAAACATGACGGATGATTATTATTTATATGGCGCCGGGATGACCAATACAGTCCGGATAATAAAAAATGGTGTGCCTGCCAAAGGTATGATCTCCTGGCAAGGTGTTCTTAAGAAGCAGCAGATCCTCGAGGTAGCCAGTTATATACAGACATTGCCCGGTACCAATCCGCCCAATGCAAAAGCACCCGAGGGGGAAAAATTCACGGCAAATGAATAATGAATCAGCAGATACACAGCAGGATGCGGTCACCAATTTTCGTGATAATATTTCCACCGTCGATAAAGAAGGTAAACGAATCTGGGTATATCCCAAAAAGCCATCTGGGAATCTGACCCGGGCCCGGCAATTATTGAGTATTTTTCTTCTGGCTTTCTTCTTTTTTGCACCGTTTATTCGGGTTAACGGTCAGCAATTAATATTGTTAAACATTATTGAACGAAAGTTTATCCTTTTCGGACTGGTTTTCTGGCCGCAGGATTTTTATATCTTCGTACTGGTTACACTGGCTCTCGTGGTTTTTATTGCGCTTTTTACTGTGGTATTTGGCAGAATATGGTGTGGTTGGGCCTGCCCCCAGACGATATTTATGGAAATGGTATTCAGAAAAATTGAATATTGGATTGAAGGTGATGCCAGAAAACAAATCCGGCTTAATAAAGCACCCTGGACATCAGAAAAAATATTTAAAAAAACGCTTAAGCATACTGTCTTTTATGTAATATCCTTTACCATTGGTAATACATTTCTTGCTTACATTATCGGATCAGATCAGTTATTGAAAATTATTACTGATCCGCCCCCGGAACATTTGGCCGGATTGACTGCCATGTTTATGTTTAGTGGAGTTTTCTACTGGATTTTCGCCTTTTTCCGTGAACAGGTTTGCACCATGGTTTGCCCTTATGGCCGGTTGCAGGGTGTTTTACTGGATCAAAAGTCGATTGTGGTCGCATATGATTTTAAGCGGGGTGAGCCAAAAGGCCGGCTGTCACGAACAGCTTCACGGGGTGAACTCGGGGATTGTGTAGATTGCCATCAATGTGTTGAAGTATGTCCTACCGGAATTGATATTAGAAATGGTACGCAGCTGGAATGTATCAACTGCACTGCCTGTATTGATGCTTGTAATTCCGTCATGGATAAAGTCAAATTCCGGGGAGGATTAATCCGTTATGCCTCTTATAGTAATATTATTAATAAACAAAAGTTGAAGTTTAGTCCCCGTATCGCCGGTTACAGCGTTGTTTTTCTGGTACTTTTTTCAATTGTTTCTACATTATTAGTATTACGCAAACCGATAGATACCACTATTCTCAGAATCCCGGGTATTATGTACCAGGAAACAGAAGATGGCTACATATCAAATCTGTATAATCTGAAAATAGTCAATAAAACTTTCGAGATAAAAAAAATTAAGATCAGATTAAAAACGCCGGAGGGCAGGATAAAACAGGTGGGTGGAGATTTAACGGCCACCGGGAGCAGTGTGGTACAATCAGCATTTTTTGTTGAATTGCCACAGGAACAATTACGTTTTGTACGGACGCCTGTTCAAATCGAAATTTTAACTGATACAGAGACAATAGATGTTATATCTACTTCATTTATAGGGCCGAACGTATGGCAGAATCAAAAAGAGTAATCGGCTGGCCTTTGGGCATTGCCATCATATATGGATTATTCGTTATCGTCTTGCTGATATATGTGGTTTTTACGACCTATAATACAGTTGATCTGGTTACTGAAGACTATTATGCCAAGGAATTGAAATACCAGGAGCATATTGATCGAAAAAGCCGTACCGGCACCCTGAAAGAAGGGGTAGTCTGGAATTACTCTGAGGAATCCCAAACAATTCATCTCCGGTTTCCGGTAACTATTGATCCTGTACAGATTTCGGGAAAAATTGTATTTTTCAGGCCATCAGATGCACAGTTGGATAATTCGATCAGTATTAATCCTGATATTAATGGATTACAAACTTTAGACGTCAGCAATTTAAAACAGGGCATGTGGCGGATTAAGATATTCTGGAAGATTAATGTAACAGAATATTATAATGATGGTACCGTATATATTAAGCCTAACCTGAATAATTAATGTCATATTTTAAAAAATGCTCCCATTGTAAGGAAAAATGGAATACAAGAGAACAGTTTCTGCCCATCCCAGTGCGAGTGTTCATACGTCCGGGAGGTAATTCAAACTGTAAAAAACTGGACTAAGGACAACGGGAAATTGAATAGCCATTGGTCCTGGGGTTCAACTTAAGGATTACCGGGAAGGAATATCGGATCCATCATCAGGGAGAATATCATTTAAAATATCTTCAGCCCGTTTACGATCTTTATTAAAAACATAAATATCCCCCAGACCCTTTTGATTTATAAATATCCCATCATAAGCCGTATCAAATTTGCTGTGGAAATGCATGGAAATCTTTGCATCCTCAAAGGCTTTCCTGATGAGTGGTAAAATAGTTTCATGTTCTCTCTCGAGAGTATAAACCTTTACTGTATCCTCATTGTCTATCATATAATCTTCCTTATATGTCATTTCGTTAGTTTCTTACAGCCTAAAACTTAGAATTCGTCCCCGCCTACGGAACAGGCAGGTCTAACTTTTTTTCAGGTTTAGTTGAGGCCAATATAAAAACGCCACTGATATTCACAACGCCAAAGGCGGGCAGGCAGATTAAACACGGATGAAGATATAAAAATCAGTGTTTCATCGGTGTTAATCCGTGGCAATAAAAAGTTCGGTTAATTGTAATCTTAAAATAAAATTCGAAAGAAATTTTGTTAGGAATCTTTTAACATTCAGGATAGATCCGACATGAAAAAAGATCCTTACAGGATGAGCATACCTTTCAGAATTTAAATTTTCTTACCACGGTATCTTCTTTTCATACCAATCCTGTGTCATATCCAGCCAAAAGAAAAGACCGCGCCATCTACCCAGATGATCATAGAGTTTTGAAATATCTTTTTCCGTACATTCTTTCCCGTTCATATATTTTTCTGAAAATTTCCTCCTGCTCCAGCTATCAGATCCATAGTAATCATAGCGACCAAGTAGTTTTAACAAATTACTGACCGCATAATCGCCCAATCCTTTTATTTTCTTCATTTCGAGATATAATCCATTTGTGTCCTCGGGCCATTGCGTGAAGGTATCGAGATTTAAGCTACCCCCGGCAATACGCCGGCTTAATTCCAATAGATAAGGCGATCTATAGCCCATTTTAACTTCATTCCGCAGGTATTTTTCCGATTTGCCGGCAACTTCTTCGGGTGCCGGAAAAACACCCGAGCCAATTTTTTCTACCAGATTATTTACCATAATACGCGTAAGATGCCATGTGCAGTTTGTCGTACACAAAATCTTGACCATATCTTCCCATAAGGTAGCACAACGAAACATTCTGCCGGCACATTTTTCGCTGATCCAGGTATAACCTCCAGAACTGTTGACCAGGCTATAGAATTGAGTATAATCCTCATCCAGGCGGAACATGTGTTTGATCATCGCGGATAAAAATTTCTTAAAAGCAGCATCTGTTTTTACGTCTGAAGAGACTATAATATTCTGATCTGCTTGCGATGCTATCCGGATTTGATATATATTTCCGGCATATCTGATACTGGTTGCCAGTTTTTTTTGATCAGATTTGATTTGAAAAGGGGCAAGATCAATCCAGCCATGTGAGAAAAGTGTACTGTTAAAAGAGAATTGTGTGTCCGGCTTGATTGTAAATTTTGTCATTAATATTATTCACTCGTAAATAATTCTA
>CAYULK010000094.1:0-10397 GCA_964445625.1 uncultured Calditrichota bacterium | reverse complement strand
ATTTAGACATAGAGTTCTCTACTTCTTTAAGCCAGCCGTGAAAACGGTCTGCCGGGACACAGATCCCGTCGAGTCCCTGATGAACGCGGTGATAATTATAGCGCCAGATCCATTTCTCGATTTTCTCTCTGGCCTGTGATATAAGTAACTAAATTAGTAATAAGAAATTAGGAGTCAGGGATGAGAAGAAAGTCTTTTAAAGTTGGATTCTGTGATTCTCATTTCTATTCTCTCATTCCTCATTTTCATTATCTAACTCCGTGCCCTCCGTGGTAAATTATAGGTTAATTATAAAAAAACCTTGCGTGCTTTGCGTCTCCATTGCGTCGTTACGGTTCAATAATCCGTGGCTAATAAAATTTTGTTTGTCGTCTTCAGAGAGGCTTTCAATGCTTTGAAGTATTTTTTTATCCAGTACGATTTTATCGGACCTTCCCAGCAGATAATCGGTTGTTACCCATAGCGCGTCTGCAATTTTAGCGGCCATTTCAATGGATGGTTTAATTTCTCCGCATTCATACCTGCCAATAATAGGGGCCGACGTGCCGACCTTTTGCGCCAAATCATTTTGAGACCATTTTAAACTTTTACGCATCTGCAATACTTTTTCACCAAATGTTGATTAGCGACATTTATTTTTCCTGCTCGGCCCTTTACCGGCTTTTAAAATACATAGAAGAGGTAAGGCAGCCGCGCTCAGCCAAAGAACCGGCCTTGATTTTAGACCTGGTAAGCCGTCACCGCATCCGCAAACAGACGGTAAATAATCTGATCCGCGCATATGTTAAAAACAGTCGTTTAAATAAAAAAGTTACTCCGCATACCCTGCGCCACAGCTGCGCGACACATCTTTTGAAAAACGGCGCCGATATCCGCTATATTCAGGAGCTCTTAGGCCATGCGTCTGTTGCCACAACACAGATTTACACAAAGGTAGTGATTACCGATCTGAAAACCATCTTCCGGAGAACGCACCCGCGAGCGCTTAAGAAAAGAACTGGCAAAGAGATATAAATAGTTTTATTTTAAGAAAAAAACAGGAGGAGAAAAAATGGCTGCAGCCGTAAAGGAAAAAGCTAAGAGTGTAATAGATAAATTACCGGATAATACGACAATAGATGATATTATTCATGCCTTGTATATCCAGGCAAAACTTGAACGTGCAGAAAGGAGTATTCGCGAAGGTAAAGGCATACCCCATGAAGAAGCAAAGAAGAGATTACAAAAGTGGCTAAAGTAATCTGGTCCGATCATGCTTTGGACGATATAGAACAAATATCGGAATATATAAGTAAAGATTCACCTGATCGTGCAGCGCTTTTTGTAGGACGCTTGATTGATGCGACAGATAATTTACAGGAGTTTCAGTATTCAGGGCGTGAAATACCGGAAGTTGGGAATGAGGCATATCGTGAGGTAATATATGGTGCATATAGAGTCATGCATAAAATAGAGGGAGAGAATGTCTTAATATTAGCTGTGGTACATTCGGCTCGGGACTGGAAACCTGATGTTCTTTGAAAATCATCATATTCTGTGGGAGATGCAATAGAACCTAGTTGGCGCCAGGTTCTATGATCCGGAGGTTGAGAGGTTTTTATCAGTAGATCCTCACGCAGACAGCTATCATTCATTGACACCATATAGTTATGTTGGTAACAATCCACTAATATTCGTTGATCCGACTGGTATGGATAGTTCATATTATGGCGTTGAAACAGAGAATACATCTTGGATAACTCGAAACATGAGATATCTATTGAATGTAAAAACTGTAAATGAAATTATATCATCTATGTTTTCATCAATCCAGCAATCTGCTGAAGAAGCGCCATCAGAAGCTACTAAAATGGTTATGGAAACAGCCAGTGGTGTTGAATTAGCCATTAGTCGCATGTCTGCTTATTACCAATGTACGAATTATTTGATGGATCAAGGAGCAATGTCATTGGTTGACTATTCTGCTCTGGGATTTGTTGCTGGACTTGGTATAACTGTATATGGCGGGATTACCTTAAATGCGCCGGTTGCAGGTATGGGAATGAAAACAATGGCTTTCTCGGCTGGTATTGGAACTGGTGCAAATATTGCCTTATTTGTAGCAAAAGTGAACGATGCTGCATTTTTTAATTGAAGTGTTTCTGATGCTGCTTATCAGGGAGCTTATACAATTTTTGATTTTGCACGTGGCAACGCTATAATGTCCGTTTCGAAGACAACTACAATAAAACGATTTTGGAATTTGGGCTATCAACATGTAAAATACGTCTGGCCATAAGATGCGCGAAATTCAAGAAAAATTTTTAAATTTGATTGGAAATGCATTTGAAATGGTTGGAATCGAACGTTTTCACGGATATACAATTATCTTAATAATATTCGCATTAATAAATTTAAAGGATTTAACAAATCTTTCCTGGTGGAAAAAGGTGATTGTGCTTGGCAGTATTTTTATGGCAATCTCAATGATTTTCCTTAATATTCTGAGATTTTTTAAAATAGTTGAATTCTAAATGAAAAAATATATAAGCCGCCCTCACCACGAAAGGGATTTTTTTAATTAAAATAGCAACTGAATAAGATTACCTCCAGATTAACGGGCAAGTACGCTCGTTCGCAGGCTCACTTCGCTTTACATAATCCCGATTCTCGGGACAAACTTGCCCTTCCGTAAAACACCGGCGCCCGCTTGCAGTCAACCAGGTTTTCCCGATAAACCGGGATCTTCGCTGCGTTACGCTGTTTTCATTCCAAAACCCGACCAACGGGGCCAGGCCCGAAATGGAGATGGATTTACCTGATTTTAATGGTATTTGAATTTATATTCATGTTATCCAATATAAAAAGTGAGAACAAATGCATAATACAAAACATAACAGATAATTATTGAATTATGCAAATTCGCGGATTAAATTAAATCTTGAAATGTAATATTTAAAGCGAAAGTTGGAAAATAATTAAATTAAGTCCCATTCATTAACCATTTTAAGAGGTGTAATCAAGTGTCTACTGATCATTTATTAAATGAAATTAAGTCATTACCGGAAGCTGATCTTCAGGTTCTTTTAAATAGATTGTTTGCAGAGCGTAAGATATTTGAAGATATTGAACATCTTGGTTATCTGAAGCTTTCGGAAAATTCCTTCGAATTTTGGAATGATCCAAGAGAAGATATATATCAGGATTATGCTAAATCCAGGAGAACATGATATTGAAATCCGGGGACATCATCCTCATTGACTTTCCATTCACAATTCCTCATCAGTCTAAAGTAAGACCTGCCCTTGTTGTTACTGAAACAAAAGATAAATATGGCGACATTGTTGTTTGTGCCATAAGTTCAGTCTATCCGGCGAAGTTAGGCAAGAGAGAACTCGCAATAAAAAGCAATCATCCCGATTTTAAGAAAACAGGGTTACGCGTCGATTCAGTTGTTAAGATCGACCGTATTGCAACATTAAGAAAGGGTGATATCATCACCAAAATTGGCACCTGTCCAGTTGAATTATGGGAAAAATTTATTGCTGAATTTCAAAAACTTGTTAAGTAATGAGACCATCCTTTTGGTTCTTTGTAATAAATACTCTGGATAATATGCATATCCTGAATAGCACCTAACTCAAAAAAGTAAAATCGGAAATAAAAGAGATCAGACAGGCATTGATAGGTTGGTGTCAAAGAGATTATCTGCCTTTTTTATATTAAATGATTGATTTCCGAAAGGGGAAGCGTCCATACATTTTCACTTATTGGATAACTCTCCCGGCCCGGGTATATAATAAAACCGCTGGTACATTTAAGATCAGCAAAGGCGTTCCAAAATCCCTTTGCCGGTTTAGGACTTAATGAAAATTTTATCTCGACTGCAATGAGTTTGCCTTCAGCATTCCTATAAACTAAATCAATTTCTGCGCCTGCATTACTGCGATAAAAATATTTATCAGTTTGTGCAGAGAGCAGCGTAAATAATTGCTCTATTACAAATCCTTCCCATGAACTTCCCACAATCGGATGAGATAAAACTGATTCCTCTGATTCTAAATTTAGAAGCGCATGAAGAAGACCGCTGTCACGTAAATACACTTTTGGTGATTTAACTAAACGTTTTTTTATATTGGTGTGATATGGTTGCAGTTGTTTAACAATAAATGAATCATGCAGAATATCTAAATAATAACGAATGGTTGGCGCACTGAGGCCTAAACTATTGGCAATTTGACTGGCATTCCATAATTGACCATGATTGTGGGCCAGCATTGTCCAGAATCTCCTTAATTGTAGTGCCGGGATTCTTATACCTAATTGTGGGATATCCCGCTCAAGATAGGTCTGAATAAAAGACTGTCGCCATAAAAAACTGTTGTGATCATCTTTTGATAAATAACTTTCCGGATATCCACCTCTTAACCATAATCTCATAATGGTTTGTTCATCATCCCCCAGCTCACTTATAGAAAATGGAGATAATTCAAAATAATAAATCCGGCCTGCCAGACTTTCAGAAGATTGTTTAATCAGTGAGGGTGATGCTGATCCCAGTAGGAGAAATCTGCCGGGCCGTCTATGTTCATCAACTAAAGATCTAAGTAACGGAAATAAATCAGGTTTACGCTGTATTTCATCAATGATAACTAAATCAGATTGTAAATTACGTAAATATAGTTCAGCATTTTGTAATTTATTAAGATCCG
Source organism: uncultured Calditrichota bacterium (assembly GCA_964445625.1). Lineage (GTDB taxonomy): Bacteria > Calditrichota > Calditrichia > JAJRVZ01 > JAJRVZ01 > CAVXXB01. Next base: position 5,706 of record CAYULK010000094.1, on the reverse strand, counting down.
AATGTAATTCTAAATCCAGGTAAGTGGATTTGAATTGTTTTTTCAATTCAAGTGCCAGGGTTGTCTTTCCGACCTGTCGCGAACCTAATAACCCGACAACCGGAAAAGTAGTTAAAGCATTTTCTATATCTTTTCGCAGTAACCGTTTAATCATAATTGAAATTTAAAAGATTATCTTTCAATATTCAAGATAAATTAGATCGGATGTATTAGGATATTGAAAATTACTGTAATTTGGACAATCTGGTTGTGCAGAATATTTGTCGCGCAAATCCATGGTCGGGAATGATGGCTTCCATTTTGGTATAAGTATAGCATAATTATGCAGTATATCCTTGCACATCTGCTTAAATATTGTATATTTATAAAATGAAATTTAGTATAAAAAATAGCCTGCGTAACCATATCTTTCTCCGATAGATCCATACCAATGAGCTGCCGGTCGGTAGTAAAAAAAATATTAAATCATAGCAAACTGATATAAAATTTTTCTAAATTGAGAGAAACATGTATACACATATGCTGAAAATTCATTTAGCAACGACAAAACATAGCGATTTTGCCGGTGAAATCAGTGAAATGATCAAAACAGCCGCCGGTTCAAAGGATATTGGTCTGGCACTTCGTACCCCGGAGTATATTCAACAGAAAATACAGGAAGGCAAGGCGATTATTGCGCTGGCGGATGAAAAAAAAGTGGCCGGGTTTTGCTATCTGGAAACCTGGGAGCATGGAAAATATGTAGCTAATTCAGGTCTTATTGTGACGCCGGAATTTCGTGGTCTTGGTCTGGCGAAGCAAATAAAGTTTGCGACCTATGATCTTTCATTAAAGAAATATCCGGGAGCAAATCTTTTCGGACTTACTACCAGCCCGGCTGTGTTAAAGATAAATTCTATGATCGGATACCGGCCGGTTGCATTTGCAGAATTGACGCAGGACAAAGAATTCTGGCATGGCTGTAAAAGTTGTCCGAATTATGATATTTTGGTTAGAACCAATAGAAAATTTTGTCTCTGTACGGGGATGCTCCTCGATCCCAATGAAAAAAAACAACAATCAGATAATACTGCAAATTTAAAAAAAGAGGTATATAAAGAAACCGCAGAGAAAAGTGAATTGTAATCAGGAATTCGGAATTAGGAACTGGGAATTTGTAGATTGAATGCTTGATTCAGCAATTGCCAATTGCTTATCGCCTGTTGCGTATTGAGTGTCGCTTGAATAGATCCCGAAACAAGTTCGGGATGACGGTCATGTCACCCTGAATTAGTTTCAGGGTCTCGTCTGTTTCTAACTTATAATTTTTACACTCAATGTGCTAAGTAGTGAATTTTATATTTATTAATGTTAAATCAGGACTGAAATATGGATAAACATGTAGTGCTCGCATATAGCGGAGGTTTGGATACCTCCTATTGTGTCGTGTATTTTAACCGGGTAAAAAAACTACCGGTGCACACAGTGACGGTTAATACCGGTGGATTTTCCGGAAAGGAATTGGTTGATCTGGAGAAAAAGGCACTGGAACTTGGTGCACAGAAACATGTTACTATTGATGCAGCAGATGAATATTATCAAAATGGTATAAGGTATCTGGTATATGGAAATGTATTGCGCAATAATACGTATCCATTGTCGGTAAGTGCCGAACGTGTGTTTCAGGCACAAAGTGTAGCCAAATATGCTATTGAGTCGCAGGCCGGATACCTGGCTCATGGCAGTACGGGCGCCGGAAATGACCAGGTGCGGTTTGATATGATATTCATGACGCTGGCGCCGGAAATTCCGACCCTGACGCCGGTCCGGGATCAAAATTTATCCCGTCAGGAAGAGATTTCTTTTCTCCGCGAAAATAATGTAGATTTTGATTGGGAACAGGCGAAATATTCCATAAACAAAGGACTGTGGGGCACTTCGGTTGGCGGGGTAGAAACTCTGACATCGCATATGGAATTGCCTGAAGAAGCCTATCCTACAAAACTGGAAAAATCAGATACACAAAATGTCACGATTGGATTTGAAAAAGGAGAACTGTCAGGAATAAACGGCAATGATATTTTAAGTCCCGTTGAAGGTATCAAACAGTTGAATGATCTGGCTGCTCCTTATGGTATCGGACGTAATGTTCATGTTGGCGATACGATCATCGGTATTAAGGGCAGAGTAGGTTTTGAGGCTGCAGCGCCAATGATATTAATTAAAGCCCATGAAGCGCTTGAAAAACATGTTTTAACCAAATGGCAGATATATTGGAAAGATCAGCTGGCAACATGGTATGGGCAGTTGCTGCATGAAGGAAATTTTATGGATCCTGTTATGCGGAATATTGAAAAATTTCTCGAAGATAGCCAAAAAACCGTAACCGGACAGGTTACTGTTAAATTGCATTCCCGGCATTTTGATATTACGGGAATAGAAAGTCCCCATGATCTTATGAACCGGGATTCCGCAGCTTATGGCGAAGCAAGTGGCGACTGGAGTGGCGAGGATGTTCGTGGTTTTGCCCGGATTGCGGCAAACCAAAACAGGATATACTATAAGGTAAATCCCCCCAAATAAAAACATAATAATAAAAAATTATTTAGCCTGAAAAATTAATAGCCACAAAGACTCAAAGTCTCAAAGTATTGAAAAATGAGAAGAAAATAAGTTGAATAAAACTAATCACGAAAATTTAAATTTTTAATCATGACTGTTCTAAGCCAAATAATCTTAGTGTCTTAGAGCCTTGGTGGCAAAGTTTATAAATATACAGGTTAGGGAAAAATTATGAGTAAGAAAATCTGGTTTAAAGGGCTGGAACCGGATAAAAAAATAGAAAATTTCACCGTCGGTAATGATCATGAACTGGATAAATTACTGGCGCCGTATGATATTCTGGCAGGCATTGCTCATGTCCACATGTTGTCCGGCACAAACCAGATAAGTGACGATGAACTGCATCTGTTGGTGAATGAACTGAAAAAGATGTATCACGAGGCCGGGAAGCCGGACTTTGTACTACCCGGAGATGTTGAGGATATTCATTCATACGTAGAGATGTCTTTAACTGAGCGAATTGGCACAAGCGGTAAAAAATTGCATATCGGGCGTTCCAGAAATGACCTGATATTGGTCGATCTGAAGATGTATATCCGTGATATGATCCGGGAACTGGTTGAAACCGTTAGCACTCTTTTCAATTTGTTGATTGCGCAAAGTGATAAGTATAAAGATGTTCAAATGCCGGGATATACCCATATGCAAATTGCCATGCCATCTTCGTTTGGATTATGGTTTGGAGCATATGCCGAGTCGCTGACAGATGATCTGCAAATATTGCAATCTGCATATAAAGTGGTAAATAAAAATCCACTCGGAAGTGCCGCCGGATATGGTTCACCATTTCCCATCGCCAGAACAAAAACCACCGAACTGCTCGGATTTGAATCGATGAATTATAATTCAATATATGCCCAAATCAATCGTGGGAAAACAGAACTCATCACTTCTCAGGCTATCGCAGTAATGGCGGGAACCATTGGTAAACTAGCCATGGATTGCATCCTGTATATGAGTCAGAACTATAATTTTATTTCATTTCCCGATGAATTAACCACCGGTTCGAGTATCATGCCTCATAAAAAAAATCCGGATGTGTGGGAAATAATCCGGGGCAAATGCAGCCGGCTGGCCGCATTACCCAATGAAATCTTCCTGATCAGTCATAACCTGCCATCCGGATATCACCGGGATATGCAATTAATAAAGGAACATTTTATACCTGCCCTGACCGAAATTCAGGAATGCACTGAAATGAGCTCGTATATGCTCGGGCACGTGATAGTGAATAAGGATATCCTGTCATCGGCTATGTATGATAATATTTTCAGTGTTGAGGTAGTACAGCAGTTGACACAAGAGGGCGTGACATTCCGTGATGCATATCGCCAGACTGCTGAAAAAATTTCATCAGGAAAAATGAAACGCCCGGAAAATGTTAAATATACGCATGAGGGCAGTATGGGCAACTTATGTAATGATCAGATTAAAAAGATGATGACGGACGTAATCGCCGGTTTTAATTTCAGGTCATACCAGACTGCCATTACAAATTTATTATTGGATTAATGTAAGCTGACTTAGCAAAGATAAAAATGATGCAACAATTTGTTAACCTGAATCCGTCATTCTGAACTTGTTTCAGAATCTAACATGAGAGACACTGATATCCTGAACCAAGTTCAGGCTGATATATTGATATAAAGTTGTATATTTTATTTTATTCTGTAATTTTTTATTTCAGTCAGATCAGGAATCCCCTTGCGTCCGCCAAGAAAACGGCTGACCATCGCAGCGGCCCATGATGCAAAATCCAGACATGCCCTGGCCGGCCATTTCTGCAAAATACCATAAATGAATCCGGCATGAAATAAATCTCCACAGGCGGTAGTATCAATCGTAGACATTTTGTAAGCCTGACCTTGGATCAGGTCACCATTTGCCAGGGCAATATATCCCTGATCACCCAGGGTTACTGCAACCACCTCAGGCCCCATCTCAGCCAGCCTGAAACAGATCTCCCGGGGTGAACTTTTCGGTGCAAACGCTCCGGCAAATGTTTCGGAGGCAATAAAAAAATTGCTGTTTTTTGCCAGATCTAACATCCCGGGGCGCATAGATCCTGCATCAACACTAACCAAAACGCCGGATTCACGTGCCTTAATACAGGCCGTCACTGATGCTTCGGGAAAAATTCCATCGGTATGGAACAGGCGACTATTTTTTAATAATCCGGTATCAATTTCATCGATCGTAAGATCGGGACCGGTAGGCCGGCGCCAGAAAATGGTACGGTTACCGGTGGCAGGTTCGGCCATGGCAAACGCAACCTGGGAACCGGCATGCTCCCTGACTTTAACATTTGATATGTCGACACCCTCGGAACTAATTGAATCCAGGATTTGTTTTCCATAATCATCTGCACCGATAATGCCGGAAAAAGCGCAATTATATCCCCAGCGCTGCAAGGCGACCAGGGCGGTGGCTACCGGTCCGCCACCCTGGACAACCAGATTCGTGAATTCGCATTTGGAGTCGGGTGCCGGGAACGATTCAATGATACCCAGGTAATCAAGGGCACATTGGCCGATTCCATATACATCAATCGCGGATTTATTCATGTGGGTAATTTATTGATCTGTTTTGAAAATACTAAAATTTATATTAAATCTCCAGCCGGAAATTAGCGTCAGCGGTTTCCGGCGGAATGTGCCGCAAGTGAGATTTTTCCGGAGATCGCTTCGCTAATCTCCGGAATAGAAGAGCCTTTGCCGGAAATTAGTGTCAGCGGTTTCCGGCAGAATGTACCGGATGCTACTTTTTCCGGAGACCGCTTCGCTAATCTCCGGAATAGGTGAGGTTTAGCCGGATGAGGGTTTCTCCGGAGACTGCTTCGCTAATCTCCGGAGGAGGGTGTTAAGAAATACTTGAAACACAACAATCTTACTTTTAAACTACATTTTCTACCATGGCAGGAATTTTATTTTGTCAGAATCTGAATTTTCATTACTTGTCGCAGGTATCATATTTGGTTTAAGCGGTGGCTTAACACCCGGTCCCTTATTTACATTTATAATATCGGAAACGTTGAAATACGGTTCGCGGGAAGGCATCAAAATAGCTCTTGAGCCGATATGTTCGGATTTACCGATTGTCCTGATC
>CAYULK010000093.1:0-10409 GCA_964445625.1 uncultured Calditrichota bacterium | reverse complement strand
ATTATTGAGAATCAGATCGACATTTAATTCACCGACAACAATTACACTATCAGTCTTTTTCATTAATTATGCCTTTTCTTTTTATATACGTAATCAACTCACTCTGACCAAGGGAATACCTTTGGGAAAATCCCCCTCTCAAAAAAAGGGACTTTCTTTAGCCTGGAATAAAAACCCTTCTCTTTTCCAGAGAAGGGTTTTGGGGATGAGTTTTTTATTCAAGTGCTGAAACAACTTCTTTTATGCTGTCTATCCGGCCATCAGCAAATGCAATATCTTTGTCATTATTGTACTCATTTTTTAAGACAAAGCACTTCAGACCGGCAGCCTGGGCACTCTGGATTCCCGCAATTGAATCTTCAACGGCGAAACATCTTTCAGCGGTACAGTTCAGTTTTTGGAGCGTAAGCTGATAAATATCTCCTGCCGGTTTTTTACTGACGACCATATCACCACTGACGATTATATTAAAACTGTTTTCATAAGACAAAATGTCATTTGAACTGCCGGTAAGTCTGGACAAAATAACATCGATTTGTTCGCGAATAGACGATGATGCCAGCGCCAGTTTTATGCCATGTGAGGCACAGAAAAGAAGAAGATCTTCGATACCGGGCATGGGTTTCAGATCTGATCCCTTAAGTATATTCAGATATATATCATCACGGTATTTTGCCGTTTCTGTCATTGGCAGCGGCTGCGATGCAAAATATCTGGAGTTAATGGCATCAATATTATTTTCAACCGAATGACCAATAAAGCTGATTAATAATTCTTCATCAGCAACTATATTATACTCTTTTAGCATCACACGGAATGCTTCTATATGAATCGGCTCTGTATCGGCAAGTACACCATCCATATCAAGAATAATGGCACAGAGATTCTTGGGAATATTTAAATTCATACGATCACCAGGCAATATTTGCGCGTAATTTTAGTAAATATAAACACCAATAACAAATTATTATATATTTGTCTTTTGATTTGTTATTGGTAATTTTCTGTCACTAAAAACAAAATTTTCTCTGCTAAGACACTAAATATCGCTTGAAAGTAATGGAAATGTAGCCTATGTTTATCGAATCCATTCTCTGGTGAGTCCTTTGTTGTAAAATTAATGATTTTTTTCTTATTCCGGGGTAAGCGCACAAATGCAAAGATTTGAAAATAACAAAATACAATCTACAATTACCAAACAAATTACAAATCATAAAATTGTAAGTCAGTGAATGAATATTCTTTTGATAATTGGAAATTGTTCAAAGGACGCCTCGGGATGCTACGTTATGCTATTGTAGCCAATAATTTTGTTATTTCTACCGGATCGCCGGGGCGATCAGCAAAATTTTTACAAACTGAGAAAATATTTTTCTCGCAGAAGCACAGAGAAATAATAATTTTTAATATCTTTTTAATTCGTGAAAATTCGTGGACTTTTTTTTTAATTGCAGCCCTGGGCTGTGCAAATAATTAAACAGGATAATAAAATGTTTAAAATTATCTCTATTTCAGTCATGATACTTTGCATTGGCTGTGCACAAAATTCTCAGCAAGAAGTGGAGAAGATTGTTCAAGTGGAATTTAGTTTAATTTCCCATGCGGGTTTCGATTCGCTTTCGGCCACAAATGTTACAATTCTTATCAAAGGTCAGGATTTTTCAGGTCAGGGTCCGATTAACCGCTATTTCGGTAAATTAATTGATAACAGAATTACACCGCCAATCGGTAGCACAATGATGGCCGGTCCGGAACATTTGATGCAGTACGAATATCAGTTCCTTGCCGCCCTGGATTCTGCTCTTTTATCCGGAATCGGAACCGATACCCTGCGGATGTCGAAAGCAGGTGTCATACAGATGGTGTTTGTGAAAAAGTAGGCAGTTGGCAGGATGCAGATGACAAAAATCCGTAAAATAATCATCGGCCTGATGCTGGCCTTTTACCTGGCTGTAATCACATGTGATAAATCATACTATTTTTCCTCTAATTCAACCTATCATTCGATTGTCCTTAACGATGATCCCTATATATTGCTTCTTGATGGCATAGCGGACTACCAGCTTAATTTTCGACCAGGTCGCTTTGTTAAACAACCGGCGAGTTTCTATCCCGGATTAAATATGATGAAGATAAATGAATATAGATTCTCACTTAATTGAATTTTTATATAAGATCGTTCCTAAGCTCCTGAGTCTCTGAGATTCTTTATGCTCGTTACTCGCAGCTCGATGCTAGCCAAATAAGTATGTACGTCATTCTCCTGAGCTGCGTTTTGGATTTCGGAATCTTGTTTTATTGGATATAGAGATTCTGAAATAAATTCGGAATGACGATAAATACAATATTGTAGAACTCTATAGAGAATATATAATTATAGGTTGTCAATAAAAAGACTGGAGATATATATGAGAATTCGACCGGTTACTTTAAATGACTGCCCTAAGATGACCATTTTAACCCGTGAGATTGGTTATCCATCCAATTCAGAGAAAGTATGTGAAATTTTGCAACTGGTGATGCGGAATGCAGACCATGAAATATTTATAGCCGAAATTGATGATAATCTGGCCGGTTATGTGCATCTGGTGCAAAGCGGATCTTCTGACACTGATTATATTCTGGATATCGCCGCCCTGATGGTCGACCAGAATTTTCGATCTAAAGGTATTGGTGACGCATTGGTGCAGCAGGCCGGAAAATCATCAAGCTCAAAAAATATTAAACATCTTCGTATCCGAACCAACCTGATTACTCGCGGTGCATATGGTTTTTTTGAGCATCGCGGCTTTGTTAATTTGCAGTCACAGGATCTATTTGTAAAGGAGATAGAGTAAGCCGGATGTTGCAAAAATTACGGAATACGCCTGGTTCCTGAATTTCAATACCTGGGACATCAGTCCTGGGTGAAACAGACTTTTCCACTACTTACAGTTTATCCGGAATTAGACCTGACACCCGGCGCCTTTCATGTTGGAATGGATGAGGTATTTTTATTAGGCTCAGAGCATTCACCATCAACAGAGGGCATGGATCCGGCGGTTTTATACGCGCGCGCCGTTAACGATATTTATAATCATATCGTTAGAAAACATGGTCTGGAAATGATGATGTGGGGTGACCGTTTAATCGATGGTAGAAAATATCCGCAACTGTATCACTTCACTACCCGCCAATAAAAATGCTCCTGCACCATAAGCGTGTGTATCTTCATAGGTCACATCATCCGGATTATGGCCAATACGTTGTACCCATCCTATTTTTCCGCTGTCATGGACAGCAGCTGTAAGACCGCTCCATGACTTTTTTACAGCCGATAAGTATTTTGCTTTATCAAGATAGTTCTTATTGATTCCCGCAGCCAGCGTATAACAAAAAAATCCGGATCCACTGGTTTCAGGTTTGGGATATTCATCAATATCAAGCAAACTTGTCCGCCAAAGCCCGTCTATCCCTTGCAGTGTGATGACTTTTGCCGCCATCTCCTGCAGGAGTGTTATATATCCTGTTCGAAATGGATCATCTGCAGGCAGGTACTCCAGGATCCTGATGATCCCGGCCATAACCCATCCGTTACCTCGTGACCAGAACACTTTTTCATCATTTTTTGTTCTTTTTTCAAAATAGCGATCATCGCGGTAGAAAAGGTGTCCTTGCTTATCATAAAGATATTCATATGTATCCCAATACATGGAATTCATATATGTCAAATATGAGTTATCATCCGTTGCTGTGGCTAATCTTGCGAGGGCCGGCGGTGCCATAAACAGGGCATCACACCACCACCAGTCTTCCCTGCCCGGTTTCGGATCAGCAATCAGGGAATCAAAACGGGCCTTTATCGGCGTTATCATCCGGGGATCATTCTGGTGTAGATATAATTCGAGATACGTCTGCCCGCAAGCCACGTCATCGGCATGACGTAAGCGCGGTGCCGGCTGCCAGTTGTTTTTTTCGGACCAGCTAATTGCAGCATTAAGATACTTTTTATTCCCGGTAATTTTATATGTGGCCAATACTCCGGTGTAAAATGATGCCGGCACCCAGCCATTGGGAAAATTCCTATTTTTGCTGTGGTGTGGTGTGGGATTAGTCAGCTGATAATCACAAACCCTCTGCATATAGTCAATGATAACTTCATTCTTAAAAATATCGGTGTTTTGTGATGGAGTACAGGCCAAAAAAATAAGACTGTATAAGCTCATGTAAAGAATAATTTTCATTCACAGTAACCTATAATTTATTTTAAGGATTTTTCTACATTTAACTTGAATAAATCATACCGCAGCACAGGACTATAATCAACGCAAATATAGCGGTATGCATCATGTAACCTTCCATAAGCATCCATCCACCCAGGCCCATGCTACGCAAAATAAAGACCTCACCGGAGCCATTGACAATATTTTTATTATCTGCTCTAAGGAAACCCTGTGAAAATGCAATGGTGCACAAAGAAAATGTGAGTATTAATACGATCAGAAGTGATTTTATAAACAAAGTATGCCTGTTATCTTGGTTTATTAAACATACATGATCTTAATTAGTGCCTGTGTATAAAATAGTTATAAAATGATTTAAGAACAAGGAACACCGATTAACGATTTGCGATCTATCTGAAAATCTGAAATCAGCCTGTCCCAACAGTCCAAAGAACTCCTTATCGTGTATTAGGAAATATTTCCTTATCGCATAAGCACCATCTTGCGCGTTTGCCGGAATTTACCTGCACGTAAATGGTAAATATAAATGCCTGACGACAAACCATATGATATTGTATCGAATTTGATGCGATACTCCCCTGCAGGCTGTCTTTCGGAAACCAGTACAGCTACACTCTGACCCAGCGAGTTGTAAATTGCAAGATAAACATCTAACGCTTCCGGAAGCTGGTACCTGATAGTGGTTGATGGATTGAAGGGATTAGGATAATTCTGGCTTAATCCAAATTGTTCCGGCAATTGTGTTGATTACAGATCAACCAGGGTAGATATGGTCTCGACCTGCACAATAATGTCAGCTTTTGCTGTTGCTGCGCTGTCATCTCTTACTGATATTTCCAGGGTTACATCATGATTCAATCCGGAAATTGCGCTTAGCGTCAGTTTTCCAATGGCCGCATCAAAATTGTATTTCAGTGAATCATTCGACCTGTTAAATGAATATTTTAATACATTATCCGGCGTTTCGACGTCGGAAACATACTGCCACAGCATAAGATCAACAGTAGAATCCGCATTCAGTGCCAGGGTTTGCGGTAAACCAGTGATTTCCGGAACATCATTTATAGAATGAACTATAACATACATATCGGCCTGATCGGATGACTGACCATCACTCACTTCAAGTAATAAGGTATCATTTCCGAACCAATTGATCCTGGAAGATAATATTGCATTTGTACCGTCTGAACCGGTCTTGACATTATTTCCCCCACTAAGTTTCAATTCCAACTTTTCATCGGGAGTATCGGGATCATCAACATAATCATACAATGAAGACAGTAGTATTGTCAGTGTATTATCTTCATTAAATTCAACTACCGGGAGTTTTAAGATAACCGGTGGATCATTATTTTGCGCACTGATTGTTAAAGCCACCACAGCTTCGTTGGAAACATCACCACTGTCATCTTCTACTGTATAACTTAATGTGTCCGGTCCATTATAATTTGTTGCGGGTGTATATGTAATCGCACCAGTTCCGGTATTTATGTTGGTTGTTCCATTTGCCGGTGATTTGGATATCTTTACGCTGGCAGGAATCAGCACACCATCAATATCTTTATCATTAAAAAGTACATCAATTTCCACCGCTATGTCCTCTCCGGTATCTGCTTTATCACCATTAGCCACAGGTGCATCATTAACAGAACGGACATTTATGGATACCGTTGCTTCATTTGATGGTTTATTCTTATCATCAGATACCAGATATTTAAACTGATCAGAGCCATGATAATTGTTATTTGGTTCGTAAGTAACCTCCCCGGTCTTGGTATTAACGTTTGTGATCTTTCCATGTAACGGATCCGAAGTAATCTCCACAGAAGATCCATTAAGACTACCATCAAGATCATGATCATTTGACAAAATATTTATCTTAACTGCATCATCTTCATTCACATCAGATTTGTTATTAACCGCTACCGGTGCCAGGTTGTCTGTGCCAGGATTGCCCCATTTGGTGTCAGGCAGGAATCCCCATAATTTTTTAAATTCATCTGCACTACCCCGGCCGGTTACTGCATACTCGCCGGGCTTCAGGATCAAATCGCCGTTTAACAGTGATTTTTTGCCCAGTAACGTGAATAATTCCAGATTTGGCTGAAACAGCATCCAGCCGTCAAGATTTTGTTCAATCTTACCCGTATTATAGATTTCGATAAATTCCCCGGGAAATCCATCTTTCTCAGGATATTGAAATACCTCAGTAATATAAACATCCGGAGCATCCTACACTACTTCCAGGACAGGCCGAAACGCCACAGTTGTATTTGTTCGCGAATCAAATCTTTTGGCAGTGGTAGATTCAGATTCATCACCCTTTATTAACCAGCCGTAATTCTGGCCTGGATTTGACACCCGGTTTTGCACATCTGCAACCATATTTGTTGTTGATCCCCAGGAGTAATATCCGATATCCCCAACTATCCGGGATGCACTGGAAGTCGCCAAAAAATCTCCACCGGGTGTTTTCCAGGGTATAGCACGCATATAGGCAAAATTCCATTGTTGCATCACCAACTGCTGCCGGGGCACCACCACCCTCATTCCCGGAGGCATGAGAAGATTCCTCACCCAGTTCTGCAGCAAGCGATGAATAGTAACAGTACGCCCGGTAATTCTTTTTGTCCGTGACATATGTAACGTAAGTTTTACACTCCTTATCCTGGCTTCAACCGGGATAGAACTCAGGTCAAATGCCAGTAAACCACGGCGTTTTACACCCTGTAGTTCTATCCATGTACGTCCGGTAAAAAAATGATCGCCGGCACCATTGCTATTAAGCGTACCCTCGTACATGGTATTATCCTTACTGGCGGAGTACTGAGCATTACTGTCAGACACTAAAATAATTATGAGTAAAAAAACAAATACTATATAAATACTTCATATCCAACCCCCTTCTTATGAAGAATTACTATTAAGATAATGGCAGGTAAATACTATATGCGTTCCCAAGTACAACTTGGGAATGAGAAAATGAAACCGGTTATAAAAGTTAAAATTTAACAGAAAGGTATAAAAGTAATACCAAATTGTGGTGATGGCAATCACTATTTTCGTCAGGAATTTAACTTCCGGGTTTAAAAGCCATATTCCACCTTACCTGTCGCCAGTTCCCAGTCCACATAGGCATCGATAAAATCATAGGTGGCAACATAATAATTCAGGACAGCCAGTTCAACCTGGATCCGGGAGTCTTTCAATTCCAGCTGTGTTGCTAATCCGTTATCTGCACTGGTCTGGGCAATGCTAAAAGCCCGGAAAGCAGTTTCCTGGGTTTTTTGCGCCGAAAGGATGCGGCTATAGGATTCATGTAACCGCAGCCGTACATTCCTGATATTTTGCATGATATCATCCTGAGATTTACCGATCCTGATCTCGGTTTTATTCAGGTCTATTTTTGCCTTTTGTACCTGTGCACTGCGGTATCCACCAAAATAAACAGGCACTTCAAGATTGATACCGACAAAATAACTTGAATTTTCACGATCAATTTTAAATTCATCAGATGTTGCACTGTAATTATATACAAAATGTCCGGTCAGGTAAGGATAATATTCAGAACGCTGCGCGCTTACATTTGTCTCCCGTAAATCCCTCTCCCATAATAATGCATTATAATCCGGGCGGTATTCGAGTATTTTATCAAATGTCATCGAATCCGGGAAAGTGGGATACGACTCCAAATTACCTGCAAGCGAAAGCATGGTATCTACCGGAATACCGGCAAAGTTCTTGAGCATGATCATACCAATTTCGTAATTTCTATGCGCCTGAGTAGTCTCCGGTTCTTTGTTTCTCCAATTCACCTCGGCCTGCAATAATTCCATTTCTGAAACCAGTCCATTATTAAATTTACTCTTTACATTTTCGTAATTTTCGCGGGAGTTGTCTTCAGCCGCTTTTTTAACTTCCCAGACCTTATTCAGCAAAAGCGCCCGGTAATAACCTTTCTTGGCAATACCGATAATGGTCTGATGACTTGTTTTATATATATATTCTGTCAGTTTCTCGTATTGCTTCGCGGCACGCAGGGCGTCCCCTACCTGCAAGCTAAACAGAGTTTGTCTGAGCATGGCTGTTGCTGAAAAAGCATTATTGAAGTTCAACTGAAATTTCTGCTTTGTCATCTGCCCGGTCTCCCTATCGGGGAAATCAACATATAAAAACATTTTGCCAAGATTGCGATTATAGGTACCTGACGCTGATATCTTCGGCAGAGCTGTTGATAACGCTTCACGATATCGTGCATCCGCCATTTCCAGATCCTTTTCTGCCAGTTTCAGATCCTTACTATGGTCCTCTACCAGCTTTAAAAACTGTTCGATACTATAGGAATTATCATCAGCATAGACAACTCCCAGGATTAAAAATAATATTGTTACGATATTTATTGATTTCATTTTACGACTCCCTGGCACATGTTGGTTCTGTCAAATACTTTAAACTTTCAATTTTTTAACATCCTATTCATTAGGGGTTATGACAAAACTGGCATTCTCCCCCTTTTCAACATCCAATTTCCAAAGATAAGACAACCTATACGGCATAATCAATCAAACGCCCATGCAAATTATATTTTCTTTCCCTGGACATTGGATATTCCTTGCTGGATATTGGATATTCAGTTCTTTTTTCTGTCTTCATATAAATTTATTTACTACCCACAGGTTCGGATTTTGTTGTCAGGTTATATAGGGCCGGAATTACAACCAGCGCCAGCAGAGTTGATACAATCAATCCTCCGATACTGACAATTCCCATCGGTTGACGGAATTCACGTCCTGCTTCACCGATACCCACTGCCATGGGAAGCATACCGAGAATGATGGCAATGGTCGCCATGATGATCGGTTTTAGTTTTGTCGGACCAGCTTCGAGCAGAGCGTCATGTACGCTCTTACCCCTCTTTCTTAAAATATTGGCATAATCCAGTAGCAGAATGGCATTATTGACCACAATTCCCAGGAGCATAATTATGGCCATCATGGAAATCGTATTCAAGGTCTTACCTGTAATAAACATGGCTACAAACACACCTACCAGGGCCAGGGGCACTGTTCCCAATATAATAAGAGGTTGGGTAAGATTTTCCAGTATTGCGGCCAATAACATATACGTCAGCAGCAAAGCAATGATAAATGTTGTAAGCATATCAATAATTGTTTCCTGCATCATCTTTGCACTGCCACCCCAGTCAAGTTTATATCCCGGTAATAATTCGATTCCGGCAATTCTATCATTTATTTGCTCGACAATATCACCAAGGGCATAACCCGGGGCAACATAAGCCGAAACTTCTATTGATGTATATTTATCTTTATGCAGGATTCTGTTGTAGCCTTCGACAAAGTTTACCTCTGCCAGCTGTGAAAGACGGAATACACCCGCCCGGGATGGAACCGCGATATTACGGATCTTTTCCGGCGTATTCACCGATTCTTCGGTCATTATTACCCGAATATCATATTCATTTCCACTTTCCCGGTACTGGGTAGAGACAACCCCCTCAACAGCGCTGCGTAATGACATGGCCACGTCAAAGACGGTCAAACCGAGCATGGCAAGTTTTTTCCGGTTAGGCACAAGAGTTATTTCCGGTTTACCGGGGCGTGAACTTGTATTTAAATTAATCATTCCCGGTATATCTTTTATCAACCCGATAATTTGATTTTTATATGCCTCAACCTGTGCATCTTCCTGACCAAGCAAATATAGCTGAATCGGGGCATCACCGCGCCCAATGGAGGATAATGCTGCGATGCGAATCTGGGCATTTGGAATATCCGATAGCTCCTTTATAAAGATACCAGCCATCTCGTTACTGGAATGATTTCGGAATTCGGAAGGTACCAGTTTAATTTGAACCAGGGCCATATTGGTACCGGCATCCAATTGACTCAGAGATCCAATATTGACCAGGATATGTCGGACTTCTTCGAATTTTTCAAGACGGTTGACAATTTTTTCCAATAGATTTGATGATTCCTCCAGGTTCGATCCCAGTGGTAATTCAACCTGAATATTTAAGTCCCCCTCGTCCAGTAAAGGCATAAATTCAAATCCGACCCGGGCAGCGACAAAAAAACTCAGGATAAAAATCGAAAATGACAGGAGGACTACCATGAAACTACGAAAACGGGTAATCAGGATAATATTCAGCACACCTCTATACCACTC
>CAYULK010000092.1:0-10536 GCA_964445625.1 uncultured Calditrichota bacterium | reverse complement strand
TGCGTAACCTATTGTTATTATTGAGCCGTTAAGCTCCAAGTGTCAAACTCAAGTTATATGTACCCCAGGAGGGATTCGAACCCCCGACACATGGCTTAGGAAGCCACTGCTCTATCCAGCTGAGCTACTGGGGCAAAAAAACAATTACTAATTTCAATTGCTGCTGCCATAATTATCTCTTTTGCTTTTTTCGAATTGCGGATAAGTATTTTAAGTCTTCCATATCTTTTGCTCGTCCCGCTGCTTTTTTCATTCGAATTAAATCATTGAGAGAGGCAAAATATACTTTTGTACTACCAAACTCAGATTCTACTTTTCCACACCATACAGTTTCAAAATCTATTCCTTTTACAAATGGATGAATATCAGTCGCTACAATATATTGCCTGATGAGTATTTTCTTTGTTAAAAGATCGGTAACCGTAACATCAAACATATCATATCCGAATTTCATTAATGCTTCACGGGTATTTTTTGCATTTTCTTTTTCTGGTCTGATGAAAATATCGATATCAAGAGTTGCTCTGACATAACCATAAACCGGAAATGCAGTTGCGCCAATAATCACAAAATCGACACTATGCTCTTTTAATAATCTTAGAAGTCCTTCTGTGTCCATTCTTTTCCAATAAATTCAATAATTCTTTATTTCTCTGAAACATCAACTGGAATCTTTCTCTTAATGAAAGAGACGCTAAATATTGCAACTCAAATGTAATTTCTTTGTCGTCATCGTGGTCAGATAGTTTTAATATGGTTTTGTTCTTCACGCTTCTCTTTAAGTATTAATTGATATTCTAATGTAACCTATTGTTTATTATTGATTAATAATGCTTATAATTTAATGAATTCTTCAGAAGATGTCAATTATTGCCGCTATATTGCCATAGCTTGCTGATTACACAATAATACTTTGATTGCATTCTGCATGATAAATGCATTATATTTAAATATACATAATTATAAGAGGAAAAAAATGGCTTCTTTACATGTTCGGGAATTACCGGTGCAGATTTATGAGAAATTAAAAAAGGAAGCCGGGACAAGGCATAGAAGTCTGGCTCAACAGGCCGTAATTACCCTGGCAAAGGGATTAAACACTCCATATAGTCCTCAAGAAAGACGTATATTTTTACTGGAAAATTTAGAAAACGATTTAAATTATAACGATAAATATAAGCTCAGTGACCCGGTAAATATGATCAGAGAGGATAGAGAGCATAGTTGAAAAAAAAGGCTGCCATTTCTGACAACCCTTTGTTAAATGTAGTACGCGGTAATCAGGAATAAATACCAATTCCAAATTCCCAGTTATAAAATCCAAATTACAAATTAATTTTTCCCAAAATGAATCGTTCCACCAACGGTAATACGAAAATCGCTCACGGTATAGTCCACATCACGTTCATCCTCTGTATCACCGACATAACTGCCAAATACATATTCAAATGATCCGTCAAGAATCACAGTTCCCAGAATCACACCAATACCTGCTGTAATTCCGCTAAAGGTGATTTGATCATCATTATCATCCACACCTGGTGTCGGTAAAGTATAAAAACCAACACGTAATGGAACTACACTTTTTCCGGCCTGGGCCAGATATTCCATACCTACATGGAATGAATTGGCATTTTGATCGGTAAATTCCATTTCCTCACCATCAAATTCCATTTTTGCATTAGACCAGGTACGACTGCGATAGTCTGCAGCAATTGTCAGGTTATCACTGGCCCGGATGGCAGCACCAATACTAAAGAAGAACGGAATTTTTAATTTATACTCATTATCAAAACCGTTTGATTCCTTAATAGTCAGAGTTTGAGGCAAATTTAAATTGGCGCCTATTTGAAATGTAGATGACGGCTTGACTAATATACCAATATCAATACCAACTCCGGAATACTTTTCTTTAGACTCTGATAAATCATCACCTAAATCTCCGGACGATTCTGTTTTAAAATCCGTACTACCGGTCATTATATTTACCGTTGCACCGGCCGAAATCATCTCGTTTAACTGAATACCGATCGAAGGAGAAATAGCATCAATTCCACCACTATTCTCAGTTTTAACCGTTTGTTGAAAACCGGATGTTTCTGCATTTATTTCAAAATCCTTGGTAAAATCGAGAACCCGGCGATAAGCGATACCACCAACGACATTCAGATCTCCGACACTAAACGGAAACACCAGACTGGCAAAATTCAACTGAAAACTTGAGCCGGTGGTGATATCAAAATTGATATCCTGATAGTCGGTCGACATTGATCCAAAACCAAACCGGGCATAGACACTTGCCTCCGGTGAATATAATTGTGTTAAACCTGCACTATTCCAGGAAATGGCTGTTGCATCATCCGCAACACCGGTAAAGGCATTACCCATACCGGCCGCACGGGCTCCACTACCATTCAGGACGAACAACTGAGAATCCTGAGCAATAGCAACCTGTGCCACAAGACAAAGTGAAACAATTAGTACAAATAAATTACGAATCTTCATGATCCCTCCCATTTAAGTAAGATAATGATTATTTAGTCAAGAATTTATCACCGATCGAAAGAACACTCCCATCAGTATCCAAAATATTTGCCACACTATATTTATCAAAGGCATCCTTTACTAATACTTCGCCCAAAATTTTAGTTTCTTTACCTAAAACTTCACCGGTTATCGGATGTTTGATTTCTGCACCTTCTTTATAAACAATACATTTCATTCCCCTTTTCAATCCGCCACGCCGCCCGACATCCAGGATAACCTCTGACCCGTCGATACGGATGATATATCCTTCCACCAGCGGCAGCTCTTCTACAATTTTGTTGGCTAGATTCTCGATCGCATTCTTGACGCTCTGCGCATCGGAACTACCGGAATAGATATCTTCTGCCACAATAATTGCCGCACTTTCGGTGTCAATAACACGTGCATCTATGCTAATTGATCCTGATGCAGCAGCAGCAACACTTCCGATAATGATTCCATCGACGCCAATTCCTCTACCAATCTGTGCCGCCGTCGTAGCATCGATTACTCCGGAGGAACCAAGTGATTGCTCCTGGAGAATTTTGTCCAGCTGTGCCCTTTCCATCACTTTAAACCGCCCCTGGTTAACAAGTACGGTGATCATTTTATCCAGGATTATTTCACCCAGGTCTCTGCTGGCACCTTTATTATCAAAAGGCATAACAGCCACACCCATGCGTTCGCCGACGAGTTTTATTGTCTGTTTACCAACAATCATATCTGTGCTACCCGTACCAATGACTGCCGGTGTAATCATGGTTTGAGTTTTCGCCGGTTCCTCCTTTTTAGGCTGTGGAGGCGGGACATTGCCTATCAGCTGTTTAAGATAATCCTGGGCGCGGGCCGAAGGTTGTTGATTTACAGAAAGTTGTAATTCACGAAGGGCAGAAGAATGTTCACCCAAATGATAATAACAAATCCCCAGTTCTCTATGCGGAAAATATTCAATAAAATGAAGTCCATAGGTACGTACATTTTCATTATCTGTCGAATTCCCCCTTATTGCTTCCTGAAAATATGAGACTGCTGTTTGCCATTCCTGATCTTCCGCAGCGTCTAATCCTTTCGCGTATTCACGGAACCATTCACCTCCGGCGATTGCAATACCGGTCAATATTATACTAATACATATGCTCAATATAAATCTCATCTTCATTTTCAACCTCAATACTTTCAAATATTAATATGAAATCAGTGAATACACCTGATAGTCAGCAAACTTTTTTCTGCCCTCCAGAAACTCCAGTTCAATTAAAAATGACAAACCGGATACAAATCCACCTAGTTTCTCGATTAATTTCACTGAGGCCGATGCTGTGCCACCTGTGGCTAAAAGATCATCCACAATTAAGACCTTATCATTCTTATTAATGGCATCAGCATGAATTTCGACAGAATCAAAACCATATTCAAGCTTATATTTTTCAGAAACGGTTTTTGCCGGCAATTTTCCGGGCTTTCGTATCGGAATAAAACCCATTCCCATTTGCACGGCCATTGCCGGTCCGAAAATAAAACCACGTGATTCAATTGACGCAATTGCATCAAATTGTAAATCTTTTACCTGGTCTGTCATGAGTTGAACTGCATCCTGAAGATATTTTCCGTGTTTAAGTAAAGTAGTGATGTCTTTAAATATTATCCCTTGTTTGGGAAAGTCCGGAACATCCCGGATGGATGATTTTAATGCGTCAAGTTTTGCCGTATTCATCTATTAGCCTGATTCAGTCATAAATTTAAGCCTCTCCCGAAGGGATCCCTTTGGGAGAGTCTTGTGGTCATGAATCTATTCAAGTTAGTATTTAATTGTAAAATTTGCGTAAATACCTTCAGGCGGATAGTTTTCAATCTTTATATCACTTACTGTACCGAATTTTGGTCCTTTTTCCAGAATCTGACCAAACCGATGTATGCTCGTATCTTCACCCTCGGCAAAAACTTCAACCCTGCCATCATACAGGTTCCTGACATATCCCGTAATCCCTAGCAGAGTAGCTTCCCTGGCGGTAAAGTATCTAAAACCCACACCCTGTACCTGACCGGAGATAATCACTTTAATCGCCTTCTTCATGATTTATCGACAAGTTTCCCTATTTCATTAACCGCCTGATCGATATTCGAAGTATGAATGATATCTCCGGAAACCTCCCAGGTTTGCAGCCCTACAATCGGTTTTTTGAGTTGCAGCGCATAGGCAATTTCAGACAGAGTACCATATTGGCCGTCGATAGCCAGCACCGCCCTTGCCGTACGTATAATGATGATATTCCTGCCGATACCCATTCCGGTAGCAACCGGAATATCTACATAAGGATTGGCATCACTGGTATTATCGCCGGGCAGGATCCCGATGGTAAATCCCCCACCACTCCTGGCTCCTTTGCAGACCGCTTCCATCACACCACCAAGACCGCCACAAATAATTGCATATCCCTTCTGAGCCAGAAGTTCACCTGCCTTTTCAGCCAGAAGATATATTTTGTCATCACAGGAACCGGCGCCAACGACCGCGATTATCGGTTTGTAAATTTTTTCCATATATCAGGGATATATCCTTTGCATTAGTCTCGGGAACGGAATTGTCTCACGCACATGTTTTAATCCACAGATCCATGACACGGTACGTTCAATTCCCAGACCAAATCCGGCATGTGGCACAGAACCGTATTTACGTAGATCAAGATACCACTGAAATGCCTCCTCGGGTAAATTATGATCCCGGATACGACCAAGAAGGACATCATGATCGTCCTCTCTTTGCGAACCGCCGATAATTTCCCCATAGCCCTCCGGGGCCAGCATATCCATTGCCAGGGCAAATTTATCATTCTCCGGATCACGCTTCATATAGAATGCTTTAATTGCAGACGGGTAATGATGTACAATAACCGGTCTGTCAAAACTTTCAGAAATGATCGTTTCATCGGTTCCACCAAAATCATCACCATAAACAAATTCAGATTCTGTTTTTTTCACAATCTCCACAGCTTCATCATAATGAAGTTTGGGAAATGGTGTTTCTACTTTCTCCAGTTTACTGATATCTCTTTCCAGAATTTTTAATTCTGCCGGCCTGTTCTTTAATACACTTTTTACCATATACGTAACAAATTCTTCCGCCAGTTGCATATCATCATTCAGATCAAAAAAAGCAACTTCCGGTTCGATCATCCAAAATTCAGTTAAATGCCTTCTTGTTTTTGATTTTTCTGCTCTAAAGGTCGGTCCAAAGCAATATATTTTACCAAACGCCATGGCAGCTGCTTCGCCATACAGCTGCCCTGATTGGGTCAGATATGCCTGACTGCCAAAATAATCAGTTGCAAAAAGCGTACTGGTACCTTCTGCCGCATTTGGCGTAAAAATTGGTGTATCAATGAGTATAAAATCCCGCTGGTCAAAAAACTCTCTGGCTGACCGGATAATTTCATGTCTCACACGCATGATGGCATGCTGACGCGATGATCTTAACCATAAATGCCTGTGATCCATCAAAAAATCGACACCATGATCTTTCTTGGAGATAGGATACTCATCTGCCTGATGCACTATTTCTATTTCTTTTACCTGAATTTCGAAACCCAATGGTGAACGACTGTCTTTACTCACTTTTCCAATAATACGGCAGGACGATTCCTGAACAATATCATCAGCGTTATTAAAAGTTTCTTCCGGGACATCTCCCTTAAACACAACACATTGTATCGTCTCAGTACCATCGCGTACCTGTAAAAACCTGAGCTTTCCGCTGGATCTTTTATTATAAAGCCAGCCTTCAATTTTGACTTCCTGATCTTCGTAATTACCAACCTGATTGATGTAAATCTTTTGTGCCATTTTTAATTACTGCTCCAAAATTATCGATTAGATTCTTTTTTAATATTCTTTAACCCGCCCACAATCAACTTAGTATGTCATTCTGTCCGAAGGACTCCTTCGGAGAACTTTTTTTCAGGATCTCGGGATCCTCGAGTATCATTATTAAGACTCTATGTGAATTCAAGTAAGTCATGCTTAACTTTAAATTGACTATTGGCCTATTTCATTTTTAATCCTGTTTCCTTTACCCCAGGATTAATTCTGGGGTAAACAGCAATAGATACCATATTACAAAATTTATCAGATTTTTGAACAAGATTGAGTTCATTATCTTCATTCTTTTATTCGTATCTTATTAACCCGAATAATTTATTTCTCGCAGAGACGCTTAGTCGCAGAGTTTACAATAAGATATTTAGAATTAAAAATAGGCAATAGGCGATTGACGGTAGGCTATGGCCTATTGCAAATCGTCTATTGTTCACTTAGTTCCCAATTACTAATTACATCTTCTATACTTCGGCGACTTTGCGTGAATCATTTATGTGTTGACCAGGTTCGTATTAGATCCTGAAATAAACTTGTGCTGAACTTGCCTGCCCGCCGACGGCGTGGTTTCGGTTCTCAGTTTTTAAAATTCTTGCCTGATAAATTTATTTCTCGCAGAGACGCTTAGTCGCAGAGTTTACAATGAGATATTAAGAATTAAAAGTAGGCAATACATTATGGCCAATTGCATATCGCCTATAGTTCATTTAGTTCCAAGTTCCTAATTCCTAATTACTTCTTCTATATCTCGGCGACTCTATGTGAGTTAGTAATTATCAGTCACTTTTTTGCAAGAAAATATATGAATTACATATTACTGAATCAAGCGTATCTTAAAAAATAATAAAAACTTAGCATATCAAATATTTTTACCCTTGATAAAATCTTCAACAAGATTTACATCATCACGATTGCCAATAAAAATTGGTACTCTCTGATGTATTTCCTGCGGTTTTATTTTCATAATATCCTCAGAACCGTTACTGGCTCTGCCACCGGCCTGTTCGGCAATAAATGCCATAGGATTTGCCTCGTACATCAATCGTAATTTTCCCTGTGGTGCTTTTGTACTTGCCGGATATAGATAGATACCACCATACAACAGATTACGATGAAAATCGGCAACCATTGAACCAATATAGCGGGAGTTCATGGGCCGGCCTGTCTTTTCATCTGTAGCTTTAATATAGCGGACATAATTTTTAATTTCAGCGGTCCAGTAATCATAATTGCTCTCATTGATACTGTATGTTGATCCTTTTTTAGGCATTTTCATATCAGGATGGGAAAGCAGAAATTCGCCAAAACTCGGATCGAGGGTAAATCCATGTACACCGTGGCCGGTAGTGTACACCAGCATTGTACTTGAGCCATAGATAACATATCCGCCGCAAACCTGGTTATAACCCGGTTGCGTGCAATCTGCCGGTGTTCCCGGACGCCCTTCAGGAGAAATCCGGCGGTAAATCGAAAAGATTGTTCCGACACTCACATTTGCTTCTATGTTCGATGAGCCGTCCAACGGATCAAAAATGCATACATATTTTCCCAATGGATGAGATTCGGGGATGGGGATAATATCCTCTTCCTCTTCTGACGCCATAACACAAAGATTTCCACCATGATCCAGCGCCTGGACCATGGTCCGATGCGCAAAAATATCTAATTTCTGGACCTGCTCGCCCTGAATATTTACTTCACCGGTTTTTCCTAAAATATCAAGTAAACCGGCTTTGTTCGTATGATAAGAGATGCGCTTGGCTGCGAAAGCAATATCGTTTATCAGATTTGTAAATGATCCGGTCGCATCGGGAAAATATCGTTGTTGATCAATGATGTGCCTGGTCAGAGTTATAATTTGAGATATCATATGGTTTCCTCAATATTAATGGCGAAATAAACATTAAGCAGGCCAAAGGTAAAAGGCCAAGAGGCTAAGAGGATAAAAGGTAAAGCGTTAATAAAAGTTTAGAGTGACAAAGATACAAAGTCCCTGAGCTCCTAAGTCCATGAGTCCCTGTCCTTTGGCCTAATATCTCTTTACCCCCCTATCCCTTATCCTTTTATCCTTTTGGCCTATTTACCTCTTAGCCATTATATTAATCCAAATTCCACCGACAGGAGTCCTTCGGACAAAATCCAAAATCTTTGTCTCATTGTCACTTTGTTACTCTTAAACCAGGGACTCATATACTTAGGCACTTTTAATTACCTGGCAACAATAATTGGCTTTAGAGCCGAGCGCATTACCTGAACTGTTGTACTGCCAATAATCGCTTCACGGATACGGGAGTGGCCATAGCTACCCATTAATAATACTGTGGGTTTTGCTGCATTCTTTGTTACCTCAATTAATATTTCTGCGGCATCGCCGGCTTCATGACGATAGCGTGCTTCCACCTGATGTGGATCCAGATACTTTTTTGCCTCTTCAAGAGTGGTTTTTCTTTCCTGGGCATCATTATCTATGTTTACTACCTCAACCGGATATTTTAAAATGCCACCCAGATATGCCGTCAGTTTTAAAGCATGGCTGCTGTACTCACTCCGATCGTAAGCACAAGTGATATGTTCAAAGGCTCTAAATTTCTGATCAACGACCATTATTGGTGCATGACTTTGCCGCGAAACCGACTCAAGTGTTGCTCCGAGCATTCGATCCCCCCAGCGCGCATAATCACCGCGTGCGCCCAAAACGACAAGATCCACCTGACGCGATAACTCACAAATCATCTCAACCGGAGAACCCTCCATTTTTTCCGCTTCGAACTTAATTTGTGTGGATTTCAGTTTATCATTAACCGAAGCGATCAGCCCATCCGCACGTTCATTATGAAATTTAAACGATTCATCATGGAAAACATTTGACGGGATAACCGGCATATAACCTTCACCGCCGGTGTTAAGAACCCATTCATAGATCCGCACATCGACAATGGTTACAACGCGTACAAATGCATTGAGTTTTTTTGCCAGATCAATACCATGATCCAAAACAGAGTCAGTATAAACAGATCCATCAACTGCCAGTAATATTGATTTGATCATATTTAATACTCCTTTATATTAACTCCAGTCTTCTATTTTTGAGGCACGTGTCATCAGATCCTGCATAGCCTCGACAGACGGTTTATTCTCAAATAATGTTTTATAAACTTCGTTGGCAATCGGCATCTCCACATTAACTTTCTTACTGAGGCCATGAACGGATTCGGTCGTTTTAACACCTTCCGCAACCATTACCATTTCTTCCAGAATTTGCTGCAATGATTTACCCTTACCTATCTGCTCACCAACATATCGGTTACGTGAGTGCCGGCTCATACAGGTAACAATCAGATCTCCCATTCCCGACAGTCCGGCAAACGTATCCGGGTTTGCGCCCAGTTTTACACCCAACCTGTTTATCTCCACCAGTCCCCTTGTCATCAAAGCTGCTTTTGTATTATCGCCAAAACCGGCACCGTCACATATCCCGGCGGCAAGCGCTATTATATTTTTTAACGCACCACCGAGTTCTACACCAATCACGTCCATATTTGCATATACCCTGAAATAAGGACGCATAAAGAGATCCTGTACCATTCTGGCTGTATCCTTATCGGCACAGGCAGATACAATAGCAGTGGGAACTTTCCGGCTTACTTCTTCAGCATGACTGGGACCGGATAGGACCGCGATTCTTTCCGGACTACTATTGGTTGCGTCTGCGATGACCCCGGACATCCTCAGGAACGTTTTATTTTCAATGCCCTTGACAGCGGTAATCCAGGTTGTGGAATCCGCAACAAAATCTTTTATCTCTGTTATAACCTTACGCACGGCATGAGATGGAATAACGACTGCCACCACGCTGGTATCTCTGACACTTTCCATCAGATTACTTGTAAACCTGATTGTATCCGGAATCTTGACACCCGGTAAAAATTGCTTATTCTCATGCGTGGCCTGTATTTGTTCAATATCCTTCGGATTAAATGACCAGCACGTGACATCATGACCGTTTTCTTCCAGTACGAGTGCCAGGGTTGTGCCCCAGCTCCCGGCGCCTAATACAGTGATTTTCATTGTGCTAACTACGCCTTATCAGGGTTCTGTCAAAAACTTTAAGCTTTCAATTCTTTAACATTCTATTCATTA
>CAYULK010000091.1:0-10592 GCA_964445625.1 uncultured Calditrichota bacterium | reverse complement strand
CCTCTTTCCCCCTCCCTAAACGCATTTAGGGAGGGGGATTTAAGGGGGAGGGTCATCATATTTTCTTTGTTTGCAGCCCTGTGCTGCGCTATGAATAGATTAAACTAAATGTTTTTCTTCGTAGAACAGGTAAATATAAACAATCTCAAACATTAGATTAGACAAAATTTCATGTGATTTATTCCCCGAATGGGTGTTATTCTAAAAAAATGAAAATATAATTGGAAAGATATATATTGTATGCATATGTTGCATTTTTTAAGCGAATTTTTGTACCTTAATTAAATGGATTACGGATTTCAATAATACAATTATTAAATGAGGAGAATAGGAATGAGAAAGTTAATCTGGATCTTGCCGGTCATCATTCTAATGATACAATCAGGTCAGGCACAATCTCTGTATTCTTCCGATGATGATTCACTGTTTGCATTGATTACAGATTATATACCTGATCAGACACAGGTGGATAGTATGAATCCGCGTAAGCCATTATGGGTTCCCATGGTCGAAGGCATAGGTTTAAATTTTGGTCTTGGTGCATTTAATGCCTATGTATTAAATTCGGAATTTGCAAAAATCAGTTTTAAAACCGTGAAACATAATTTTGAGATCGGCTGGACCACCGATGCAGACGCATTTTCCGGTAATATGTTCTCCCACCCGTTTCACGGTTCAATATATTATAATCTCAGCCGTTCCAGTGGTTATAATTACTGGACATCGATGGGAGTCGCCGCATTTAGCAGCTGGCAATGGGAATTTTTTATGGAAAACGAGCCTCCGGCATTAAATGACTGGATTATGACGTCGGTTGGTGGATCCCTGATTGGCGAAGTGTTTTATCGTTTATCGAATTTAATTCTCGATGAAAGCCTGCAAGGGGCAAAACGGGTCTGGAATGAGATTGGAGCCGGTGTTTTCAATCCGGGAAGACTATTCAATCGATTGATCTATGGCCGTACGGCAAGGGTTACCTCTGTAAAACTGTATGAGAAACGAATCTCTGTCGGTGAACTGGGATTTGGTATGAACAATGTAGCTGATGGAACGAGTTTTGAAAATGGTCAGAAAAACGGTATGTTTACATTAGACTATTCTTACGGGCGATTGTTCAGAAGTGGAACTTTTAAGCCACTTGATTTTTTCCGTTTTAATATGGCCCTAAACTTCGGAGGTGTTCAACCCCCGATAAGTCAGTTCAGAATTTATGGAATTCTCTATGGTAAGAAATCCAATGTCGGGGATGGCAAATTTTTGTGGGGAGTTTTTCAACATTACGACTTTCTGGAAAGTAATATATACCAGATCGGCGGGGCGAGTGTCGGTATGGGAATTGGGTACCGGTCGTCAACAGAGAGTAGTGTTAGTTTTGTTGGTCTTTTGCATGGTGCCGCTTTATTGATGGGTGGAGTTACTTCTGAATATGCAGAAAACTATAAAGTTTCGTTCCTGGATTCTGCCCGTACATATAATATGGGACCGGGTGCCCATGCCAAACTGGAAACCTTTTTGCGCTTTCCATTCGGGTCTCTTTATCTCGGATATAGTTTCTGGTGGATTCATACCTGGGATGGCGCTCCGGGGGACGAACTGGTAGGTATGTTGTCGCCCAAACTGCGATTCAAGGTGTATGGCCGCTGGTTCCTGGGACTGGAATATCTGTTCTATCACAAAATAGGTCTGTATGATGATTGGCCGAACACCAATGTCAGGAATAATGAGCAACGGTTATTTGTTGCGTACTCGTTTTAAATGAGTAATTGTAACTTGTTATTTGGAATCAGGAACTGGGAATTGGCGGATTTGTATTGAACTCAAAATGTAGTTATAAGGAGTTATAAAATGAAATCATTGATAATTATATTTGTCTTCTTGATGTTGGTGGGGAGTCTCGCTGCACAGGTGGAGGTGCAAATAGAATCCGATACGGAACAATATGAAGAATTCATTACCGCACAGATAGCCATGATAAATTCCATCGGGGAATTCAGAGAGACCTGGGTGGGGGGGAGTGCCTATTATCTTGGCTATGGCAAAATTTATCCGGGAAACTGGACTCTCGTCATGCAGACAGGATATCTGACATTCAAAAACAATGAGAATGCAGAATTTGGTGATGATGCATCACTTAATGCCATTCCGCTGATGATTGGCGGCAGATATTACATATTTCTTGATAAAATCCGTCCATTCTTAGTGGCTATGAGCGGGATAAATATTATCACTGAAAAATGGACACAGGGTGATATACAAAAAGATCATTCTGTAATCAGATTGAATTTTCAGGTTGGTATCGGTTTATCGATTGTCATGATGGAAAAACTGGAAATTGAAATTTCAGGTAAATATAATTCACATCTGCTGGAACCGAGTGTACCATATAATATGACCGGAATGGAGGTTGGACTGGCGTTTAACTGGCGATTATAATTGCCACTCAAGCCCGGCATGGAACCCGAAATCAGGTGCATTCTCGTGATTTATATAGTTCTCCGTCACACCGGCTGAAATGCGTAAGGATTTTAATAAATCAAATTTAGCACCAACGGTCCATTCATAGGATGTTCTGGCAATATCCGGATGAATATCAGAAGACAGAACGCTTGTCAGTATCTGATTTTGCATGATCAGGGATAGCAAATTCCCAACCGGGTGTTCATAGACCAGAATCCAGGAATATGAAGGCCGGGTATCAATCTCCGGCAATAGCTGCCATTTTCCCGGGAAAACGACGGCTAAATTGGTCGTGGCGAATCCCCGGCCAATTTTCTTTGACAGAATCATATCCAGACCGAAATCGAATGAACCGCTTCCTTTTAAAGAACCAACATCACCGGTCGGCAGTTTTGTCGCAAATCTGACTGAAAATGCAGGACGGTAAAATCCTTCACTCAAGAAATGTTTTTTTACTATAAAAACCAAATCGCCAATCCCGGGTTTACTCAGCTGATCAGCACCTAAATAAAAATCATCATTTAGCGACATATAAAAATGGGTGTCATTTGCTGACATCCTGGCCCGGCTGTTATAGGGATACCCAACCAGTTTATGAAAAGTCTCAATCGGAACATCCAGAAATCCCCCGTAATATTTTATGATTGGAATTTCCAACGCGAGTGATAAATGATTCCACAGGTTATATGTCAACTGTAATGACATTCTGCCTGTGCCGCTGTCAATGTAATACAGTCCGTTTGACCTGCTATCAGAAGTAACATAATCCGGATTAAATGCTATACGCTCGTCTTCTCCGGAAAACTGATTCAGTATGCCCGCTGATCGTGTAAATGTATTGGCATGGGAGATATTGACAGCAACCTGCCATTGACCTTGTTTACTATAATATGCATCATCAGCTACAAATGATAAAAAAGGTAATGTCGCCGGAAACTGATTGCGTATCCTGAACGGCCCCCGTGTTTGCGATTCTGAAGCTTTAACACTGCTCAGCAAAGCAATACCTGATAATAAAAGTAGGCCGATATGAATTTTAGAAAGTATTTTTCGCGTCATCATTTTTCTCATAATCGTTCCCGGGTTATACCTGGGAATTCACTCTTTCTGAATTGATATCATTACATGGATGTTTAACCGGATACTTGTAAAACCAATCTATTAATCCGTTTGTACTTTTTTTCCGGCCAGGAGATCCATTATACCCCATTTTTTCTGCTTTCATTTACTATACTCGCTCTTAAGTTGTACTTGGGAACGCGCATAGTTTTTCTACTTTTGCTTTCAAGTTGAACTTAGATATCCACCACCTGCATACCGGTGGTAAATTTTTGTACATATGGATTTGTAAATTAAAGATAAAGTTAAAGTATTCCGAATATTTATAAATGGATAGAAGAGTATACTTTATTTACATAGTATAAGAGGTTCAGAATGGCGCATACATTAAAGTTACATCTCCCCCCTGATTGGAATCAAATTGAAAAAATAAGAATTGCCGGCCAGGGCTTTCTGGAAACACATGGATTTCAGCGGGATTTAATTCATTCACTGATCATGATATTGAGTGAATTACTGGAGAACAGTATTAAGTACGGCAATTTTGAGAAATCAAGCACTGAAATAAATATCAGTCTTGATATCAGTAAATGTATTGTTACGATTGAAGTTAATAATCCTATCGATAAGAGAAGTGCTGATCACTTAAAACGTCTCGATCAGACTATTCAATGGATCAGGGGGTACCAGGATTCTTTTCAGGCATACGTGGAAAAATTAAGGGAGATCTCAAAAAAACCTCTGCATGACGAAGAAAGTGGTCTTGGATTGACGCGTATTGCTTACGAAGGAAAAGCTATTCTTGATTTTTTTGTCCTTGATAATATGCTGAATGTTTCAGCAATTTCAAAATATGATTGTTAGATCCCCGGAGGATGGTATGAAAAAAACAGATAAATACAGCAATGATCTTCTTGAAATAAATGTGACTGAAAATGATGATAAAATAATTGTTTACTGGTCAGGCAAGAGTATTGACCGCCGGCCAAGTGCTTTTATTACACCAATACTTATCAAAGTCTTAAAAAAGAGTCTTGATAGGGAGAAACGAATGATCTTGGATTTTTGCAATATTGAATATATGAACTCCTCCACTATTACACCGATAATCAAAATACTGGAGCGCGCAAAGAGAAGTAAAGTTTCTGCGACAGTAATATATCTTGGCGCACTAAAATGGCAGCATCTTATATTTTCTGCTCTTGAGATTTTTCAAACCAAGGATAAAAGAATCATAATTCAAGGAAATGGCAAAAAATGAGTCAACCTGACCTGAAAGTACAGGCAAAATTGCTCGATGGAACTGACTATATTCCAGTTGAAGCCGAATATTTGTCCAAGTATTCGATATTTATCAATTTTTCGAATGGCAAAACATTTCCGGACGGATTTGTGTTTTCCCGGCTAATTCTACAGCTTAACGGCAGTGCTATTAAACTCGGCCCATGTAAATTACTTAAGGGGAATGGGTACAATGAAAAGCAGGGTAAGATCGTATTCGTGAAGGATGTCTATGATTTCGATAATCTGTTCTTTAAAAAAAATATTGTAAAACTTCAGTCCTTGTTTATAAATGTACCACTGATTCTTGGTCACAAGGATGAAATCAGGGATGATTTTAAAAATTATACTTCAAATCTTACCTATGATCTGAGTGTATACAAAAACTTGTTCGACCAGATTGATTCCCAGATTGCGGATGAACCCGAAGACGTCAAGAAAATAATTCAGAAATCTATAATCGAGACAGAAGGCCGGAAATTTATGACTTTCCTGGATGAAAAGTTACTCGATTTACAGAAACTGGTTGCAGATTATTCTTCACCTGAGCATGAACGGCACGGATTTTATTTAAGAAAGCAATTATGGAACATGATTATTACTTCGCCGATAATGTACCGAACGAATGTAAAACCCCGTGGGTATGCGGGTGATTTCGAAATGATGAAGATGATCTATGATAATAATTACGAAGGCGATACAATTTTTGGAAAGGTGATGCATAAACACCCGATAGAACATCCGGGTAGTCAGGCAGTACGAACAAGGAGAAAACTGATCGCCAAATCGTTTCTGGAACTTGAGAAATCAAAAAACTGGAAAAATGCAAAACAATTGCGATTACTGTCAGTCGCCTGTGGACCGGCCTATGAACTACAAGATCTGTTATCCGGTACCGAAAATCCATCACGTATACATTTCACATTATTGGATCAGGATCGCGAGGCGCTTGATGCGGCCAGATCACTTGCCGGAAAGCTTGAAAACGAGAATAAATATAAACTTAATATAGAATATCTGAATGAATCGGTCAGAACGATGTTGACCACCAATCAAATAGCACAGAAATGGGGTAAATTTAACTGCATATATTCTATGGGTTTGTTTGACTATTTAACTCCACCTGCGGCGAGAGTCGTTCTGAGAAAACTATACGAACTGTTGCTCCCGGGTGGGGAGATGATCATCGGCAATTTTCATGTATCAAATAGCAGCAGGATTTATATGGAATACTGGATGGATTGGGTGTTGTATTACCGGACAGAAGAAGAATTCCTGAACCTGCTCTCAGGGGATGCATCTGCACAAATCTCTGTTTTTTTTGAAAATACAGGGAGCCAGATGTTCTTACATGTGACAAAGCATACATAGATTGTTGTAAATATGAGATATGGTATGAATTAGGCATGATCGTAGAATATTATGGGTAAAAAGAATATGGCACAGCTAAAAACCTGGAATACGGAAGAGCCTTTTAATTATAAAGAAGGGGATTTCGATAAATATTTAAACGCAATTATTCATGAGTGGTTAAAGACACTGACCACCCTGGCATATATTCTCATTCCCATGTTTTTCTTCCTTGACTACTTTATTATGCCGCCTGAATTATTACCGAGATTTGGTATCTATCGCCTGATTTCCACGATAATTGTTATAGCTCAGTTTTTTATTATCCGTAATACCAGACCAAATAACTTTTCATATTTTCACGGCTATTTCATTGCCATAAATGTAGGCGGAATCATCGCCTTAATGACTGTTGATCTGGGAGGATTTAATTCGAGTTATTATGCCGGTATTAATTTGGTCATCATTGGTGTAATTCTTCTGATTCCCTGGCGGGTAATTCACTCGGCAATAAACAGTGTTATGATCGTTTCCATGTATCTGATTTTCAATATTGTCGCTGCAAAAGATTACGATCCCACTATATTGATCAATAACCTGTTTTTTTTATGCTCCACGGCTCTTATGGCTGTGAGTATAAATTATGTCAAACACAAGCTCGTACGAAAAGAATTTTTACTAATGGTCGAATTGCGGAAAGCCAGGGATGCAATCTGGAGTGAAATGGAACTCGCAAAACGCATCCAGACCGCTTTACTGCCTGATAATGAAAAGATAACGGATTATGAAGTGGCTGCAAAAATGCTACCCGCCAAAGAGGTGGGTGGTGACTATTATGACATAATTGAGACGGCCCAAGGGGAAAAGTGGGTTACGATCGGAGATGTTTCTGGTCACGGAGTTGATTCAGGATTAATCATGATGATGGCACAGACGAGTATTTTATCCATTGTCAATAATACTAATAATCCACAACCTTCAGATGTCCTCTGTGCGATAAATTCTGTTATTAATGAAAATATATCACGTCTCGGATCAGATCACTATATGACCATGATGGCAATCAAATTTGATGAAAATTATATGACCGTCGCTGGCAAACACCAGGATATAATAATCTACCGGGCCGAAAAAAATAAAACAGAGACGATTTTAACAAATGGTACCTGGTTGGGAATTGCGAAGGATATAAGCCGGGCGCAGAAGGATTTAAAGGTTCCGATTGCCAATGGCGATGTGATAATGCTCTATACCGATGGAATTACTGAAGCGATGAATAAAAAAGGTGAGATGTTTGGCCAGGTGCACCTGGAGCAGATACTTGATCAGTATGCCGATCTCCCGGTAAATAAAATTATTGGGAAAATTATAAAAGAGGTAAATAATTTTCAGACAGAACAGCTGGATGACATGACGCTGCTAATCTTAAAAAAATGCAAAGAACAAAAAAAACCGGATACAGAGTAATATGGAAGTCCCGGCGGAAAATAAAAAATTTAACTACAACCTGTTTAAATTGACTTTCTCAGGTAATATAGAAAAAGAGTATTTTAATACATTTTTCATCAGCTCGTTACGACACGTCCGTATTAGCCTGTTAATTGCAATTTTTATTTATGCTATTTTTGGCATTCTGGATCACTGGATCGTTCCTGAAGTGAAAAAACAGCTCTGGTTTATTCGGTATGCACTTTTTTGTCCGTATGTGCTGGGAGTTTACCTGTTTTCATTTACACGGTATTTTAAAAAATATATGCAACAGGCAATTTTTTCGGTGGTATTATTTGCCGGCCTGGGTATTATTGCCATGATTGTAATTGCGCCTTACCCGGGAACTTATTCTTATTACACAGGATTGATCCTGGTCTTTTTTTATGGCTATTCTTTTTTTAAACTGAGGTTTATTTGGGCATGTGCTGCAGGCTGGGCTATCGTCATTGCATATGAAGTGACTGCACTTGTTTTTACTAACACACCAATAGAAATCTTCATAAATAATAACTTCTTTTTTCTCGGAGGTAATTTTATCGGGATGATGGCAGGCTACTCGATTGAACTTTATTCGCGAAGAGATTTTATGCAAACCAGGATGCTTGAGGTGGAAAAGAAGAAGGTGGAATATGCCCGGCTAATGCTGGAAAAGAGAGTTGAAGAACGCACTGAGCAGCTGGTTACGGTTAATGAAGAATTAATTCAAAGAATTGGTGAGCAAAAAATTACCGAAGAGGCTCTGAGAAGAAAAGTTAATTTTGAGCAATTGCTTACAACCCTGTCAACCCAGTTTATTCATTTGAGATCTGATGAAATTGACACAGGAATAAAGAATACAATTCGTACCATAGGTGAATTTGCCCAGGTGGACAGCAGTTTTCTATACCTTGTAGGAAAAGACTCGGAGAACAAAACTGAGATATTAAAATTATTTTATGAGTGGAATGATATAAATGTAAAACAAGATAGTAAATTTAATTTGGTTGATAATCAGAAGATGATCAATCATTTGAAATCCGGTGAATCGGTAATCGTTAATGATGTGAATGATATTGGTAAGGCATCTGGGTTCGGCAGGAAAGACCTGATATCTAACGGCATTAAGTCGATGATAATAGCCCCATTGTTTTTTAAAAATAATTTTACCGGGTTTGTTGGTTTTGTATGTTTTCACAAGGAACGGGTTTGGTCGGAGGAGATTATTTCCCTGATTAAAATTTCCGGTGACTTATTGGTACTGGCGAATGAGAGAAGGTATACAGAGGATTTGCTGGAAAAATCCGAGGAACAATATCATACCCTGTTTGAAAAATCGAGTGATGTGGTTTTTATCAGTTCTCCTGATGGTAAATTTAAGGATATCAACCCGGCGGGGGTTGAATTATTTGGATATAACTTAAAGGAAGAAATATTGGAAATAAATATTGCAGATGACCTGTATGTGAATCCGAATGACCGTATTAAATTCCGCAATATATTAGATCGAGACGGACAGATTAAAGATTTTGAAATTAAGTTGAAGAACAGAGAAGGCAAGGAGATCATTGCTGTAGAGACCGCCACTGCTCTAAGAGACAATACAGGTAAAATTCTGGCGTACCAGGGGATCATCAGAGATATTACAAAAAAACGTAAACTTGAGCAGCAATTATTTCAATCACAAAAAATGGAATCCATCGGGCTTCTGGCTGGAGGAATTGCACATGATTTCAATAATATCCTGACTGCAATAAAGGGGTATACAGACCTGGCATTGATGAAGATCTATCCTGATTCACCGGAAAAAAGTGATATTACAGGAATCAGCCGGGGGATTGAACGGGCGGAAGATTTAACGCGCCAGCTTCTGGCTTTTAGCAGAAAACAGATTATTGAACCAAAAGTGATCAGTATCAGTCATGTCATACTCAACCTTGAAAAAATGCTTCGTAGACTTATAGGTGAAGATCTTAATCTTAAAACAGTCCTTTCAAAGAATACTGACCATATAAAAGCCGATACCGGACAAATTGAACAAATTTTAGTAAATCTTATTATTAATGCCCGTGATGCCATCAGTCAGAAAAACAGCAGTACCGCAGATAAAAAAATTACGATCGAAACAAAACAAATTTATCTCGACTTCAGTTATGTAGTTAATCACCCGGAGGTAAAGGTCGGCGATTACCTACAGATATCGGTCAGCGATACGGGCTGCGGTATGAATGAAGAACTGCTCTCGAAAATATTTGAACCCTTCTTTACAACAAAAACCAATGGCAAAGGTACCGGCCTGGGATTATCGACTGTCTATGGCATCGTCAAACAAAATCACGGTAATATATATGTTTACAGTGAAGTGAATAAAGGAACCACATTTAAAATATACTGGCCGACAACCGACCTCGAGTTAATATCAGATTATACTGAAGAAACTGATGAAGAGTTAATCGCAGGCGAGGAAACAATACTGTTTGTCGAAGATGATATTGAAGTCAGGAGATTCATGGTAGAAGCACTGAAATCACTGAATTATAATATTCTTGAAGCATCTAATGGGGTTGAAGCTCTCAAATTGGTTAAACGTAATGGAATTAAACTGGATCTGCTCATTACTG
The DNA here is from genome assembly GCA_964445625.1 of uncultured Calditrichota bacterium. Classification (GTDB taxonomy): domain Bacteria; phylum Calditrichota; class Calditrichia; order JAJRVZ01; family JAJRVZ01; genus CAVXXB01. Next base: position 357 of record CAYULK010000091.1, on the reverse strand, counting down.
ATGTGATTATGCCGGAAATGGGCGGTAAGGAGCTGGCGGAAGAGATTGTAAAGATTGTCCCGGGGATAAAGATACTATTTACATCTGGGTATACCGATAATCACATTGTCCGCAGCGGCCGCCTGGATAAAGGAACCAATTTTCTGCAAAAACCTTTTTCCATGAAGGATATTTCCAGTAAAATCAGGTTGATCGTTGATAATTGACAAACTTCTGCAAATAACAACTGTTTTAAAAACCGCTAATAAATTATCGAATAATAGTAATAAACAAAAAATCTTGCTAACATAACAATATTTTTGATTCCAATAGCAAAACCACTGAATAACACTGAACTAATACACAGAATTATTTAAC
>CAYULK010000090.1:0-10620 GCA_964445625.1 uncultured Calditrichota bacterium | reverse complement strand
AAGAAATTACATGATCTGCAAGAGCGGATTCAGAATATTTAAGGCATGAAAAGAAAAGAAAAAACTGAAAAGAATAATTAGCCGAATCCGCTTTAGAATGCTTCGTCGCAATGACACTGAAGAAATTGCTCTGGTTCTGGATGCCGAAACGGGTGATATTTCAGATACGATAATGCTGGCCTCTCGGGCAGTCTCCATGGATTCACCTTTGCAGAGCAATAGTGAGAGCCGGCTGATTGATATCATACAAAATAAGCAGGAGCCCGAACCGGACTCAGAAGTTATGAGCGATTCGTTAAAAGAAGAGGTGAATCATATTTTAAGCACGCTCACGGCACGGGAATCTAAAATCTTAAAACAATATTTTGGCTTGGACGGTGAAAAGCCCCATACTCTTGAGGAAATAGGGGTTAAATTTAAACTAACCCGTGAGCGCGTGCGTCAAATTAAAGAAAAAGCGCTGCGCAGACTGCGACATAGTATGCGTAGCAAAGTACTGCGCTATTACCTGGGGTAATTTAGCCGGGCACAATTCCCTGTCGGTCTTTTTATATTCAACTGTATTTATTATATTTTAGGTTAATAACGAATCAGGTGCATGGATGCAGTCTCTTCTAAAACTATTCCTCAGGTTTTTCACTATCCTCGTTCCCAGGATGTACTTAAGAACACACATAGTTACAATATTAATACCATTCTTTTTAGTGTCTGTAAATGCGCAAACAAATATCGTTACCAACAGTGAAAATACTGAACTTCTGATACCCACATTTCTTGGAAATTGGCAGAGAAATTATTACGGAAATGAAGCGCCGGATAAGTTGAATATATTATGGCGTACTTATCTGGGTAAAGGGAAAACAGTTATTTCGAAAAAAATTGGTGAAAAGGAGTGGGCCGGAACCGGTTGGACCGGTCAGCCTTTAATAGTCAGAGAAGATAATGACTTATTTCTGATTCTGGGCTGTTATGATCATAATCTTAAAAAAATTAATGCACAATCCGGAAAAATTGTCTGGCAATATTTGTTTGACGACGTAATCAAGGGAACCGCTACCATTTGGGAAAATACCGGAGCTCGAAATAGGGAAGAAAAATTTGTAATCCTGCAGGGCAGCAGGCGGGGACTGGAAAAGGATTTATATTCAAAAATAGTACCCAGCTATCGTGGGATATCGTATGTAACCGGCAAAGAACTGTGGCGAATGAATATTTCACACACCGCCAGTTATAGCAGGGATGTCGATGGTTCTGCGCTTGTTTTAAATGATACCGCATTTATCGGACTGGAAAACGGTCTCTTTACTGTCTTTTCACCGGATCCAAGGTTAGTATATAAAAACTCCCCGGCTATTTACCAGCAAATTAAACTTTATAATAATAATGATATCAGACGACATGGCGGCAATCTGGTCACAGAGTCATCACCGGCGAAACTAAATGATCATTTATACATCACATCCGGTTCCGGGCATGTTTACGGGTATAACTTAAAATCAAAGCAGATAGACTGGGATTTTTATATTGGCTCTGACATAGATGGTTCACCGGTGGTGACGAATGATGGTTGTCTGATTGTTACGGTGGAAAAACAATATATCCCGGGGCAGGGTGGTGTATTTAAATTAGATCCGTCCCGCAGGCCGGAAGAGGCGGTTGTATGGTATTTCCCGACAGAGGATGATAGTTTATTATCCTGGGCCGGGGGTGTCATAGGATCTGCGGGGATCAACGATGCGACGCGCCCTGCTGTAAATGACTACTTATGTGCGTTTGTCGGGATCGACGGATATCTATATGTAATCAATCACAGTGAGTTTGATTCGATGGGAACCACTGTTTTCGGGCCCAATAATTTAAAACAATATAAAAAACCACAGCTGGTATACAAGAAGAAAATCGGTCCATCGATTTCAACTCCCATTTTCGCGAAGAACAAATTGATTGCTGCCGGGTATCACGGTATTTATCTGTTCAGGGTTGATGGCTCTTGTAAAATAACGCCTCTTGATCAGCGCAGAGCAAGCGCATTTGAGTCGACACCTGTTGTTTATGATAAAAAAATATATATTGGATCACGTGACGGATATTTGTATTGTTTTGGAGGATAACAATTAATTCAACTTTTTGCTTTAGATTTTTCATAGAAATGCCGAAACTATATGTGTAGAATCGAGAATTTCGGGCTCATAAGATGCTTTGCTACTTGAAGATCTACCAATTATTTTGTAAAATCAGCAACTTATGGGTAAAAAATGGAAAATGAAAAGTAAAAGTGCTTGACAAAGATGTTGATTTTAAATATTTTATGCAGAGTACTATTCCTACCGAAATTTATAATTAAAGTGTTAGCACGCAAAGGGGCTTGAATTGGCAAAAAATGAATCAACTATTGTGATTATCTCAAAAGATAATTCCAATGTACGCCAGTTAAAAATATCACGTAATAAAATCATTTTATTTTCAGGTATTTTACTATTCTTGTTTTCTATCCTGGGAAAATATTCACTGGATTTGTTAATCGACTTCCGCTATGATTCCAAAATTGCATTTCTGGAACAAACCAACGAGTTTCTTACATCAAAGCTGGAAGACATGGCCAATCGATTGACATCAGTTAATGATCAAATGAATAATATTGAGAAGAAGGATGATGAAATCCGTATGATCATGGGTCTTAATGAACTAGGTGATGATGTCCGGGATGTCGGTATTGGTGGCGCCAATTTTGAATATGACCTGGATGGTAATGTTTTGGACCCCAGAACAGCTGATAATCTTAGTCAACAGCTGGTATTGCTTGATAAATTAGAAAGAGAAGTGAAACTGGGACTCGAAAGCTATAGTGATCTGATCGATACCTACTATGCCAAAGAAGATAGTATAAGCCATATGCCTGCCATGCATCCGGTTCTTGAAGGTCGTATTACCTCCGATTTCGGTATGCGATTACATCCGATTTTTAAGAAATACCGTAAACATCCCGGGATTGATTTTGCGGCAAAGAAAGGTACACCGATTTATGCTGCCGCAGATGGTGTCGTAAAACTGGCCAAGCACCATGGCGGTTACGGAAATTGTGTCTTTATTGACCATATATATGGTTATGAGACACGCTATGGACATATGCAAAAGATTCTTGTCCGCCATGGTCAGAAAGTAAAACGAGGCGAAAAAATTGGTCTGGTAGGTAAAACGGGTATCGCCACTGCGCCTCATCTGCATTTTGAAGTGCATTATAACGGACAGGAAGTCAATCCAAGAAATTATTTCTTTGATGATCTGTCAATAAATCAATTAGCAATAAAAGATCGCCGGTAGGCGATTTTTTTTACAGAACTTATTGAGAATGAGTCTCAATTTCTAATAGCATGGATATCGCAAAAGTCTTTTCAGAATACCTCAAAAAACACTCCTTTAAGATAACACCCGAAAGGGTGACTATTCTGAACGAGATCAACAGGATCAACCAGCATTTCGACCCGGACACGCTCCTCTTTAAATTAAAAAATCAAAACATGAAAGTCTCGAGAGCAACTATATATCGTACTCTCGATCTGTTGGTCGATTGTGGTCTGGTGATGAAAAATGTGCTTGGTAATAGTACTATTCTGTATGAGAAAAAATACGATACGCAGATTCATGATCATTTCCTTTGCTTGTCTTGTGGAATAATTATAGAGTTTTTTGATTCTGATCTCAAAAAGATTCATCAAAAATTATCAAAAATGCATAATCTCTCGGTTACCGACTATACACACCAGGTTTTTGGCGTATGTGGAAAATGCAAGGTTGAAAATGAGTAAGAATAATATAAATGCAGATGATACAAAATACAGGGATGAAATTGTCCTGATCGGCAATCCTAATGTTGGGAAAAGTGTCATATTTGGTATTCTTACCGGAAAATATGTTGATGTTTCCAATTATCCCGGTACGACAATTGAAATTACCCGGGGCTCTGGAAAAATTAATAAGCGGCCGGTAACGTTTTTGGATACACCCGGAACCAATAGTTTTATCCCAAATTCTGAAGATGAACGGGTGACGAGAGATATCCTGCTTAACCAACCGGTTTCAACAGTTTTGCAGGTGGGTGACGGAAAAAACCTGAAGCGTGTTCTGTTTTTATCATTACAACTCGCAGAAACGGGAACTCCCTTTATCCTTAATTTAAATATGATGGATGAACTTAAGGAACGAGGGCTAGCCATAAATTTGAAGAAGCTGGAAGAAATACTGGGTGTGAAAATTAATTCAACAATTGCCATCCGGCGGGTTGGTACCGAACGACTTCATAAAATGCTTGATCAACCGGCTAAAGCGAAATATCATGTGGTCTATCCCAAAGCAATTGAAAATGCAGTATCACGCATTGAAAGAATTCTTAATGATACACCTGTTAAGAAACGTGCGATGGCGCTGATGCTTCTTGCCCACGATGGCAGTCTTCAGGACTGGGTTAAAAAAAACATGACACCCGGAAAAATAGAAGAGTTGCAAGATATCATAGTTGAGCTGGAAAGCGGACTCAATGTTCCGGTTAGTTATGCCATCACGCAAACGAGATTTAAAAATGCAGATTATATTTATGACCAGGTAGTTGAAAAAAAAGAACGGGTGATCACATCAATCTCGGACGTTCTGGATCATTATATGACCCATCCTTTTTGGGGAATTCCTTTTTTGCTGCTGATCTTATTTATTGTGTATGAATTCGTCGGTGTATTTGGGGCGGGTACTCTGGTCGACTTCTTCGAAAATGTAATTTTTGGTGAATACATCAATGTGGCAGCGGTTTGGATATTTGATCAGGTTGTTCCTGTGGAATTTATCCGCGATTTATTTGTCGGCGAATATGGTATTATCACCATGGCACTATCCTATGGATTTGCCATTGTTCTGCCAATCGTCGGCACATTTTTTATCGTATTCAGTATTCTGGAAGATTCAGGTTATCTGCCACGCCTGGCATTGATGGTAAATCGTCTTTTTCGGATTATCGGACTGAATGGTAAAGCAGTATTACCGATGGTGCTGGGATTAGGATGCGATACTATGGCAACAATGTCAGCCCGTATTCTGGAAACAAGGAAGGAACGCATCATTGTCATCTTGTTATTGGCCTTAGGAGTGCCTTGTTCTGCCCAATTAGGCGTAATTCTAGGAATTACTGCATTGCTGCCCTGGCAGGGGATTTTAATATGGTTTGTGGTCGTGGTTGCTGTGATGATATCGGTAGGAGCCCTGTCGTCAAAATTAATTCCGGGTGAAAAATCTGATTTTATACTTGAGTTGCCACCCATTCGTATGCCGGTGATTATGAATATAGTAGTGAAAACAATGGCGAGGATTGAATGGTATCTGAAAGAGGTTATTCCAATATTCGTTATTGGTACAATTATTCTGTTTGTTATCGATCGATTGAACCTGTTGCAGGCAATTGAGTCTTTTGCGGCACCGGTTATCCAGGACTGGCTTGGTTTACCGGCCAAGGCAACCGAGTCGTTTCTAATTGGCTTTTTGCGCAGGGATTATGGTGCTGCCGGGTTATTTAACCTGGCAAATAAGGGGTTACTCACTAAAAATCAGATGGTGGTAAGCATTATTACTATTACACTTTTCATGCCATGTATCGCAAATTTATTAATGATCATAAAAGAACTCGGTGCAAAAATAGCGATCAAAATGTCATTATTTATAGTTCCCTTTGCGTTTCTTGTCGGCGGTATCGTAAATTATCTTTTTGTCTTACTGGGTATCACACTATGATCTGTCCATTATGTGCACATAAATTTGATACATATGAAGAGCCCTGTGCCAAATGTGTATTACACCAGACATCATGTGGCCTGGTCTGTTGTCCGAATTGTGGATATGATTTCCCGGAAAAATCTGCCACAGTAGATTTTTTTAGAAAAATTTTTAGCAAACGAGAGAAAAATGGAACGAAGAGAAATTGAAGAAATACTGGAATTAATCTGGACGATGCGCGAAGAAGGTATTTCTTCCAAGAAGATGTTGCTCGAGATTACCAATGAAAAGCAGCCGGAAAAACTGCTGTCGGTGATGCAAAAAAAGGACTTAATAAGTCAGAAAAATGATAGTCTGTATCTTACAAAGGCCGGTGAGAAATATGCTGAAGCCATAATCCGGAGGCATCGTCTGGCTGAAAGACTTTTTAAAGATGTTTTTAGAATGGATGAAGAAACACTTGAAAAAGAGGCGTGTACCTGGGAACATATGCTTAGCGAGGATGTGACAGACAGTGTCTGCTCTTTTTTGGGACATCCGCGGATTTGTCCGCATAATAAGCCAATACCACCAGGTGAATGTTGCTTAAAATACAAGAATGAGAAGCATGTATCACCTCTGGTACAGCCCCTGAGTAATATTGATGTCGGATTCGATGTAAAAATCGTCTATATTCTACCCAGTTTAAAAGAACGCCTGAAACAACTCACCAATTTTGGAATTATTCCGGGCACCATTATTTCGGTTAAACAAAGACATCCGGCACTGGTTGTAATATGTAATGAAACGACAATTGCCCTGGATAAGGAAATTGGATCAGAAATATATGTAAATATGATGAATGGCCGGAGACTTAAAGAATAAATTTATTTTTTAATTCTTACTTGAACAAAACTGTTTTGACCCATAACTTCATTAATTATATGAATTTAAATCGCTGAATACTACAATAGACGACCTGTTGCTTGTAGTTTTATCTCCATGATGTTTCATTTTTAAGGGGTAGTATAATAATATGTCTGTAAGTTTAAAGGATGTGGAAAAAATCGCTGTCCTGGCCAGGCTATATATAACGGAAGAGGAAAAGGAAAAATATACCGGGCAACTAAATGTTATTCTCGGGTATATGGAACAATTAAATAAAGTGGACACATCAAGTGTGGAACCATTATCTCATCCGTTTGAATTGTCGAATGTCTTCCGGGATGATGAGGTACAGCCGTCTCTTCCGGTTGATGAAGCATTAAAAAATGCACCGGATAAATCCGGTAATTATTTTAAGGTCCCGAAGGTTATTAATAAATGAAATTCATTTGTGTCATACCTGCCCGGTATGCTTCTTCCCGTTTGCCGGGAAAACCACTGGCTAATATACAGGGACATCCGATGATTGAATGGGTGTATAAAAGAGCGGCCAGGGTAAAGGAATTTGACGAGGTAATTGTTGCCACTGATGATCAGAGGATATTTGATACCGTAACGGAATTTGGCGGCAATGCCGAAATGACATCAGCAGATCTGCCATCCGGTACAGACCGGGTTGCGGTCATAGCCAATACCAGAGATGCAGATGTCGTTGTCAATCTTCAGGGTGACGAACCACTGATCATACCCCGGGTATTACAGGATTTATGTGCGACGTTTGATTCTCCGGATGTTGAAATGGCCACACCAATTAGAAAAATAATAAATGAAAAAGAATTAAGAGAACCAAATAATGTACGGGTTGTAATTGACAATAATAAGAACGCCCTTTATTTTACACGAGCAGTAATTCCTTTTGACCTTAATCAGGATTCTGTGCCTGAGGGTATTTCAAAGGGAATATACTATAAACATATTGGGATTTATGCCTATCGCAGGGATTTTTTGCTAAAATTGGCAGATTTACCTCCGGGGCGTCTCGAAGAAATTGAAAAGCTGGAACAATTGCGGGTACTTGAAAATGGTTATAAAATCAGGACGGTTGAAACAGATTATCTTTCGATGAGTGTGGATACCGAGCAAGAATTACACTATATCAATAAATTTATTGAAGAGCATGCGATAAACATGGATGGGAACGATGAGCGACTGTAAATATATTTTTATGACCGGTGGTGTGGTTTCGTCGCTGGGTAAAGGTATTTCCTGTGCGTCTCTGGGATTACTATTGAAAGCACGCGGGTTGAATGTTTCTTTCCTGAAACTGGATCCCTATTTAAATGTCGATCCCGGAACAATGAGCCCGTTTCAACACGGCGAGGTTTATGTTACGGATGATGGCGCAGAAACGGATCTTGATTTAGGACATTATGAACGTTTTCTGGATCGTAATATGGCGCGTGTAAATAATACTACTACCGGCCAGATTTACCATGAAGTATTAATGCGTGAGCGAAAGGGCGATTTTCTCGGAGCAACGATTCAGGTGATCCCGCATATTACCGATGAAATAAAAAAACGAATTAAAGCAGTAAACAAGAACAATGACCTGGACGTAGTCATAGTTGAAATAGGTGGGACGGTTGGTGATATCGAAAGCTTGCCATTCCTTGAAGCAATAAGGCAATTTGGTCTGGAAGAGGGACATGAAAATACAATATATGCACATTTAACCCTGGTTCCCTTCATCGCTAATGCCGATGAACTGAAAACCAAACCGACACAACATTCGGTTATGCGCCTGAGAGAAATTGGTATTCAACCGGATATATTGGTATGTCGTTCTGATCGCACCCTGCCGGAGAGTGTAAAAGCCAAGATTGCCCTTTTCTGCAACGTGCATCCTGAGGCGGTTATTGAAGCAGTTGATGTGGAAACGATATATGAAGTTCCGCTTATTTTTGCCCGCCAGGGTATTGATAGTCTGATATCAAAACACTTTAATATTCCCGATGTAAGTCCGGAATTATCGCAATGGGAAAAAATAATTGGCCGGTTTAAATCTCATAATCAAGAAATTCAAATTGCAATTTGTGGTAAATATGTAAAACTGCCTGATGCATATAAAAGTATCATGGAGTCGTTTGTCCATGCCGGATTTGAAAATGATGTCCGGGTAAAATTGAAGTGGGTAAATACGGAAGAAGTTACAGCAGGAAATGAAGCAAAATATTTATCGGATGTTTCCGGAGTGCTCGTCCCCGGTGGATTTGGTGAGCGCGGTATTGAAGGTAAATTGAATACTATCCGCTATGCCCGTGAGAATAAAATTCCATTTTTTGGAATTTGTCTCGGTTTGCAATGTGCCGTTATTGAATTTGCACGTAATGTTGTCGGTTTGGAAAATGCCAATAGTTCAGAATTTAATCCCGATACAAAATATCCGGTCATTGATATTATGGAAGGACAGAAAAGCGTAAAGCAAAAGGGCGGAACGATGCGCCTCGGAGCTTACGATTGTAAAATTATTCCAAATACAAAAGCCCAAAGTGCTTACAACGAAACCATGATCAGCGAACGACACAGGCATCGCTTTGAAGTTAACAATGATTTTCGTGAAGTACTAACTAAAAGTGGTATGATAATAAGCGGGACGGCACCTGACGATTCACTGGTAGAGATGATCGAATTACCTGGTCATCCATGGTATGTTACCTGTCAATTTCATCCCGAATTAAAGTCCAGGGCAATGCGCGCGCATCCGTTGTTTCGTGAATTTGTCAGAGCTTCTCTGAAATATCATAATAATCAGTAACTTTTAATGATTGCTATAAAATATGCTACGTCGTCATAGTCGTCAAAAAATATATCTGGTCATATATTTACCAAAAGCAGCACAATTTGCTCTTCACCCGGAGTACATGTCACAATATGATATCAATATATATATATCCTCAGATAAAATATCTACAATGAATTTTATTAAAGAGAACGATGTTGGTGCGCTGCTAATGGTTAAGGATGAAAAAAATAATGATGCCGTACCGTTCCTAAGATATATTATGCGTCAGAATCCAAATATCCAGCGTATCCTGATCAGTGCAAATATTTCTGAAGAGTTTATTGAAGGGGCTGTAAACAAAGCCCATATCAACTATTTTTTAAGCTTACCGGTTGAAAAAGAAAGGATCTTAGAAATAGTTCGCAAAGCATTTAAAAGATATCTGACCGTATCCCAGCCCGCAGAATTAATAGATGAACTTACAGAATACGTTCGTGAGTTCAGGGAAGAAGCGAATACAGATGCACTTACCAAGCTACTAAATCGCCGGACATTTGACGAGATAATAGTAAGAGCAATTGAATTATTTGAAGAGAAGAAGATACCAATATCACTGATCATGATGGATTTAGACCGTTTTAAAAAATTAAATGATACCTACGGACATGCAGCCGGGGATATGGTACTCAAGGAATTTAGTAAAATTTTAAAAAGAAATGTCCGGCTGGAAGACTCTGTATTTCGTTATGGTGGCGAAGAATTTGCAATGGTAGCGCACGGTAATACGATTGGGGATATTAAATCATTTGTTGAGAGGATACTCTCCGAGGTGCAATCTACCACTGTGGTTTATGAAGATAATAAAATCAGATTTACCTTTAGTGCCGGTATTGAAATTATACGCAAGGGTATCTCGAAAGAGCAATTAATTCAGCGCGCAGATGCTGCTTTATACCATGCGAAAAACAACGGCAGAAACCAGGTAACCTGCTTCAAAGATGATATGTTGTAAAAATTGAAACAAAATCATGTTTTATTATGTTTATATGGATAGAGTTAAAAGTTTTATAAAAAATTATGTAATAGTTCAGCCCACTAAAAACACTAAATTCACTAAAAAAGAGAAAAAAATGTCAGAGTTAATTTTTAAAGAAGAAAGTTATGTAATTATGAGAGCTTGTTTTAATGTTTATAAAACAATGGGTTGCGGTTTTCTATAA